>JAIKYR010000122.1 GCA_024682995.1 Bacteroidales bacterium
ACCAACAGGTACCGCTGTCTGCTCTTACCCACAACCAATGGTGTACGGTAACGCTCAACAATCCCGTTATGGTGGATGCCGCGCAAGAGTTGTGGATTGGGTATAAAATTTCCGTTGACAGCGGTTACTATGCTATGCCTACGGGTGCCACGTCCCGTTATGTGCCTGATAAGGGGGATGTGGTGGGACGGCACTACACGTCCGGCTCCTTGAGTTGGAAATTTTTCGGCAGTTCGAGGAATTTTTTGATTAAAGCTCATCTTACAGAAATTCCCAGCCCGGTATCTTATTATAAATTGTCGTATGAAAATAGTTTGATAACTGTTTTGCCGGATACGGCCACAACCTTTTCTTCTGTTGTGGTCACGCCCGGACAACACCAGTACACGCTGACGGCAGTTTACAGTAATCAGTGCGAGGCCTCCGTGTCGGACACAATCACGGTTTCTGATGTGGTTACTATTGTTGATTATCAAGAGGATACCACCTGCGCTAACCAGCTGCCATATAACTGGTACGGTCATCTTTTGGCTGTAGCTGGACAGTATGCCGACACCGTGTATTCCTCTTATTTTGATACAATCTTTATAAGACAGCTGAATTTGTCGGTGTTGCCAACGTTCCACACGGAGTTTGAGGTGGTGGAATTGTCAGAATATGTGTGGGATGGGGATTTGCTGACCGTCAGCGGCGACTACACGCACACGTATGTGGCTGCGAACGCTTGTGACAGCGTGGTGGTCTTGCATCTTACATTGACGGTAGGGGTGAATCCGGCATCTGAGCCTCTTGTGTGGCAGGTATATCCGAATCCTACGGATGGTTTTTGTCGTGTGCACGGGGAGGTGCTTGCGGGTGCCACCGTGCGCGTGTACGACGTGTTGGGCCGCATGCGCCAGCAACAGACTCTCAATGCGGACACGGATATGATTGATCTTTCGGATCAGGCTTCCGGCGTGTATGTGCTTCGAATCGAAACCCTGGATGGACGGCGTGCGATCCTTCGGTTGCTGAAGAGATAGGAAGTCTTCTGTATTTTTCTTCCTGCAAAAAAAAAGAAAGGCGGCCCGTGTCGGGTCGCCTTTTCAAATAATGATATTAAAGCAAGTATGGGGTGATTCCCCTCAGATTCTAATACATACCGCCCATGCCCGGGTTCATGCCTCCCATGGGAGCAGCGGGCGTCTCTTCCTTGATTTCGGCCAGCACACATTCGGTGGTCAGCAACATGCCGGCGATGGATGCGGCATTCTCCAGGGCCACACGGGAGACCTTGGTCGGGTCGATGACACCAGCCTCGATCATATTTACGAATTGGTCGGTGCGTGCGTTGTAGCCGTAGTCGCCCTTGCCCTTGGCGATGGCGTTGACGATGACGGAACCCTCCTTGCCGGCGTTGGCGGCAATCTGACGCAGCGGTTCTTCCAACGCTCTGCGGACGATGTCGATACCGATCTTCTGGTCTTCGTTTTCGCCCTTGAGGTTCTTCAGGCTGCTGATGGAGCGGATGTAGGCTACGCCACCGCCCGGAATGATACCCTCTTCGATGGCGGCACGGGTGGCGTGCAAAGCGTCATCGTAACGGTCTTTCTTCTCCTTCATCTCCACTTCGGAAGCGGCACCCACGTAGATGACGGCCACACCGCCGGCCAACTTGGCCAAACGCTCCTGCAATTTCTCGCGGTCGTAATCGGAAGTAGTCTTCTCGATTTGGGCCTTGATCATGCCGATACGGCCTTCGATGGCGTTCTTGTCGCCCTTGCCGCTCACGATGGTCGTATTCTCCTTGTCCACCGTAATCTTCTCGGCTGTACCCAGCATCTCCAGACCGGCATCTTCCAGTTTGAAGCCTTTCTCTTCGGAGATCACCGTGCCGCCCGTCAGGATGGCGATGTCTTCCAACATCTCTTTGCGTCTGTCGCCGAAGCCCGGAGCCTTCACGGCCACGATCTTCAGACCGCCACGCAGACGGTTGACAACCAAAGTGGCCAATGCTTCGCTGTCAACATCTTCGGAGATGATCAGCAATGGACGTCCGGATTGCACCACCTTTTCCAAAATGGGCAGGAACTCCTTCATGTTGCTGATTTTCTTGTCGTAAATCAGGATGAACGGGTTGTCATAGACGGCTTCCATCTTCTCTGTGTCGGTGACAAAATACGGGGAGATATAGCCGCGGTCGAACTGCATGCCCTCCACAATCTTGACGGTGGTGTCGGTACCCTTGGCTTCCTCGATGGTGATCACACCCTCTTTTTTCACTTTCTGCATGGCTTCGGCAATAACCTTGCCCACAGCGTTGTCGTTATTGGCGGAGATGGTGGCCACCTGCTCAATTTTCTCGTGGCTGTCGTTGATTTCCACCGACTGGCTCTTGAGGTTCTCAACCACGGTGGCAACGGCCTTGTCAATACCGCGCTTCAGTTCCATCGGGTTGGCACCGGCGGTCACGTTCTTCAAACCGGTGTTGAAGATGGCTTGTGCCAGCACCGTGGCGGTCGTCGTGCCGTCACCGGCCTGGTCGTTGGTTTTGGAGGCCACTTCCTTCACCATCTGCGCACCCATGTTCTCGATGGCTTCTTTCAATTCAATCTCTTTGGCCACGGTAACACCGTCCTTCGTGATTTGAGGCGCACCGAATTTTTTGTCAATAATGACGTTACGACCCTTGGGTCCTAACGTTACTTTTACTGCATTGGCTAATGCGTCAACACCTTTTTTCAAGCCTTCACGGGCTTCCCAGTTATATTTAATGTCTTTTGCCATAATACTTTTAATATTTAAATTGATTATTGATTTTTTAGTTTGAAAGTTGGAAAGTAAGAAAATGTACTATTAATGTTTTAACCTGATTATTCTTTTTTACTTTCAAACTTTATTACTTGTATTCTTGTTTCTCCTTAGCAAATCGCGTAGATATCGCTTTCTTTCATGATAAGGAATGTCTCGCCATCCAGTTGGATTTCCGTGCCGGAATATTTTCCGTAAAGGACGGTGTCGTTCACCTTGACAGTCATCGGTTCGTCCTTTTTGCCAGGACCGACGGCGATAACGGTTCCCTTTTGCGGTTTCTCCTTGGCGGTGTCAGGGATGATAATGCCACCGGCGGTTTTCTGTTCTGCTTCGGCAGGTTTTACTAAAACTCTGTCAGCTAAAGGTTTAATGTTACATTTCATAGTAGATGATGTTTTAATTTATAATTTGAAAGAATAATTTTCAAAAAAGACGGTGCCAAATTGCAAAATCTGTGCCAAAAAGATTTTTGGTGTGACAGATTGTCAGTATGCGCCATTTTTATATCTTTGCACCTCTTACACAAAAGACAAATATTCTTTATTATGAATCGTATATACCTCTCTATTATAACATTGCTCACAGCTTTTCTTTCCGTCATGTTTTTCTCATCATCTGCGCATCCTGTGGATTCTGTCATGGCGGAAAGGGTGGGACGGAATTTTCTGGGCCATCAGCGGAACCAGGTCGGCAACTTAGCTATGACATACGCCGGTCGGTATGTGGATGCCCAAGGTACGTCCGTTTGCCATGTTTTCAATATTCAGGATAGTCAGGGTTTTGTGCTGGTCTCTTCGGATGATGTGAGCCTGCCGGTCTTGGGGTATGCGTTGGAGGGCAAATGTCTGCCGTCGCAGCTGCCCGCTCCCGTTGTTGCTTGGATGGATGAGTACGGACAGCAGATTCGTCAGGGCCTTGCTGCCGAGTGGGAAGGCCGGGGACAGGATGCGGACGTGCGTGCGATGTGGACACGGCTGCTCGACGATACGTACATGCCTGTCCGCACGCGTGCGGTGGCCCCGCTGATTACCTCTACATGGTCGCAAGGCGAGCCCTATAACAGCTTGTGCCCGCTGATTTCCGGCACACATGCACCCGTGGGGTGCGTGGCACTGGCGATGGGCCAGCTGATGCGCTATTACCAGCACCCGCAACATGGGGTGGGGCAGCACAGCTATGTACACAACCTCTCCGCCAGCGGTTATGGTGACCTGGGACGGATTTCAGCCAACTTCGGCACGGCCAACTACCAGTATGCGGCCATGCCCGACGTGTTGGATGCCAATTCCTACCAGCAGCAGATCGAGCAGGTGGGACAACTGCTTTATCATTGCGGCATCAGCGTCAACATGATGTACGCTGAAACGCACAGCAGTTCCTATACGAATATGGTCAACGAGGCGCTGAATACCTATTTCGGATATACGAAAGGCTCTTACCGTTATAAATCCAGCTACACGGATACACAATGGACCACGATGCTGAAAAACGAGCTGGATGCCGGACATCCGGTCCTGTATCGCGGGCAAGGGGCTAATGGGGGACACACTTTCCTGTGTACAGGCTACGACTCGCAAGACTATTTCTATTTCAACTGGGGGTGGGGTGGCAGCTCTGACGGCTACTTTGCCCTTTCGGCCCTGAACCCCTCCACGTATGATTTCACGAGTGTTCAGGCGGCCATCTTCGGGGTGCAGCCTGACCCCTGCTATCCCTATTTCAACGCATCCATCACAGGTAATGCCACCTTGGACCATGCGGGGCAGAGCACGACGCTGACCGCCACCGGCGGCGTGTCGTACCAGTGGAGTACGGGCGAGAACACGGCCTCCATAACGGTGTCGCCAACGCTGCCCACCCGCTACAGCGTCACCGTCACCAATGCGTCCGGATGCAAGCGGGTATGCTCCATTTGGGTGACCTTCACGGATGCCTGTTCTCTTACCTTTGAAATGCACGACAGGGCCGGTAATGGCTGGGAAGATAACGCCATCGTGGTGCTGCAGCAGGATGAGCCGATAGATACGGTGACTCTCTCCATGCTGGACGGCTTTGAAGCTACAGCCGAGGTGCCTGTGGTTTCGGGTGACCTTTCACTGAAATGGATCAAAGGTTATCATGGTGATGAATGTACCTTTACCGTGCAGGGTCGTGATTTCCAGTATTCCGGAAATGGCCCTTTGAACAATGGCGTTTTTTCAAACACTACCATGCGTTGTACCGATGATTGGGCGGTGGAGGAACATTCGGTGGATGAGGGCTTTACTGTATATCCGAATCCTACATCAGATAAGGTGTGGGTGGATGGTTTCAAGCCGGAGATCGAGATCCGAGTGTGCGACATGTATGGCCGCTGCCTGATGACCACGCGTGAACCGTCGGTGGATATGCACCCATTCGCATCAGGTGTCTATCTGCTTGAAATCCGTTGCGACGGACAAGCCCCTGTTACTCGGAAAGTGATTCGAAAGTAGAACTTGTCGAATTTATATTTGTTTTATTAAAAGAATTTAAACCATTAATCTAAATAATATGCCTAAATTCACTCATTTACATGTACATACACAATACTCTATATTGGACGGAATGTCCAAGATTCCCGATCTGGTGGGGAAGTGTCTTCGCGAGGGTATGAACGCCATGGCCGTCACGGATCATGGCAATATGTTCGGCATCAAGGAGTATTTCGACTTTGTGGATAAACACAATAAGAAGATAAAGGACGGCATCAAGGAAAAAGAGACGGAATTGGAGACTCTCACGGATGCGGATGCCGTGGCGGAATGTCAGGGTAAGATTGCGGAGCTTAAAGCCAATATCTTCAAGCCGATCTTCGGTTGTGAGGCGTATATGGCCCGCATCACCCAGACCAATCCCACAGGCAGCCGGCTGGTGCAGGAACACAAAGAAAATACTGGTGGCTACCACCTGATCCTTCTGGCCAAAAATGAAACCGGCTACCATAACCTGTGTAAAATCGTTTCCAGTGCCTGGACGGATGGCTTCTATTCCCGTCCCCGCATTGACCGCGAGCTGCTGCAGCAATACCACGAGGGGCTGATTGTCTCGTCCGCCTGTCTGGCCGGCGAGGTGCCCAAGGCATTGCTCAATAATGATTATGAAAAGGCCAAAGAGGCCGTCCTCTGGTTCAAGAATCTGTTCGGTGACGATTATTATTTGGAACTCCAGCGTCATAAAACCGATAAGCCGGGCGGCGACCGGATGGTATATGAGCATCAGCAGATTGTGAATGAGGGTATTATGAGACTGGCGGCGGAGACGGACACGAAAGTGATAGCCACCAATGATGTGCATTTTGTGGAGGAGGAACATGCTGAGGCTCACGACCGGCTCATCTGCTTGAGCACAGGCCGCAAGGTGGACGACGCGGACCGCCTGCATTACACCAAGCAGGAGTGGCTGAAGTCGCCGGATGAGATGGCGGCCATCTTCGCGGACGTGCCGGAGGCGTTGGAAAACACGCAGGAGATCGTGGACAAGGTCGAGTTTTTCAAACTCAAACATGCGCCCATCATGCCGGTGTTTGATATACCTGCCGAGTTTGGTACCGAAGAGGAGTATCGTCATAAATACACGGAAGAGGACCTGCGTGCCGAATTCGAACCCGACGAGGCCAGCAAAGGCCGTATCGGAAAACTCGGCGGTTTGGAACGGGTGTACCGTATCAAGCTGGAGGCCGACTATCTGCGGAAGCTTACCCTCGACGGCGCGGTCAAACGATACGGGGATCCTATACCCGAGGATATTATGGAACGCATTGATTTCGAGCTTGGCGTTATGCGTAACATGGGCTTCCCGGGTTACTTCCTCATCGTGCAGGACTTTATCGCCGCCGCCCGCAGCATGGGCATCTCCGTGGGCCCGGGTCGTGGTTCCGCCGCCGGCTCTGTGGTGGCTTACTGCTTGAAAATCACGGATGTTGACCCGTTGAAATACGACTTGCTGTTTGAACGTTTTCTGAATCCCGACCGTATCTCCCTTCCTGATATTGATGTGGATTTCGATGACGAGGGCCGTTACCGCATTCTGGACTGGATCACACAGAAATACGGCAAGGAGAAGGTGGCGCATATCATCACCTATGGCACGATGGCCACCAAATCCAGTATCAAGGATGTGGCCCGCGTGCAAGGTCTGGAGGTCGAGAAATCTAACCGCTTGGCCAAGATGATTCCCGACAAATTCCCTGAAGACCCGAAGACCAAAAAGGCTCCCAAAGTGAACCTGCAGAACTGTCTGGAGATGGTCCCCGAATTGAAAAAAGAGTATGAGGAGGGGTTTCTGAAACGGCCGGAATCATTGGACAAGGACTCCACATTGGGAGAGG
>JAIKYR010000034.1 GCA_024682995.1 Bacteroidales bacterium
CGTTGAAGACACGCTATCTGCGTGTGGTGGTGCGGAACGGCGGCCCTCTGCCCGAATGGCACCAAGCCAAAGGAGAGTCTTCGTATATTTTTTGCGATGAGATTATTATAAATGAGAGATAACTGTTTTTTATGGTTGAAATGAAAAGACTATACGTTATTATTTTGTTGATTGGAGCAATGTCGGGTTTGTGGGCGCAGAGTTCCTGCGGCACGCTGACCGACTATGACGGGAATGAATACGCTACCGTGCAGATAGGCAGCCAGTGCTGGATGGCGCAGAACCTGCGTGTGACGCACTATGCCGATGGGCGGGCATTAACGTTGGGCACAACGACGTCGGCGACCGATCGTTTTTACTATTATCCAGATAATAAAGCCGAAAATGCGGTCGCTTATGGCCTGCTGTACTCCTGGTACACGGTGATGGACGGCCATGCCACATCCGAGGAGGTGCCGAGCGGTGTGCAGGGAATCTGTCCGGCGGGATGGCATCTGCCCTCCAACTTCGAGTGGATGGCGGTGGAGGATTTTCTCGGTTATAAAGAGGAGTTCCGCTGTGGCACGGACGTGAACAACGTGGCCCGCTGCCTGGCTTCGAAGACGGGCTGGCACTCGGACTTCATGACACAGGGACAGCCGTGCTGTATTGTGGAGAACATGGCCGCCAATAACGCCTCCGGCATGAACGTGCTACCAGCGGGCAGTTTCTTCCATACAATCGATGGATTCGGCGTGGATGCCGGCTTTTGGACTGCCTCCGATGGAAGCGATGTGAGTTCGCCGATACACCATTTTTATCATACCAACGCAGTGGTGGAAATCAACTGCACCCCCAAAGAGGCTGCCTATTCCGTGCGTTGCCTCAAGAACTAAACCAAACCAATTAAATTGTATCTTTGCCGCCCTAAATTAAGCATGATGAAAAAAGTATTCCTAATATGGATTCTGACACTCCCAATGTGGTTGTTGTCGCCAGTTTTTGCACAGAATGATTTTGAAATCGCCAAGAATGTCAATATTTTTGTTTCCATATTAAAAGACCTGAATGAGAAATATGCCGATGAGATTTCGCCGGGTGCGTTGACGCAGACGGCCATCGACGCCATGCTGAAAAGTCTGGACCCCTATACGGTCTATTATCCCGAGTCGCAGATTGAGGACTACCGCATGATGACCACCGGCCAGTATGGTGGGGTAGGGGCTCTGATTCAGCAACATGGCAAGGATGTGGTCATTTCCGAGCCTTATGAGGGCTCGCCGTCGGCCAAGGCGGGCCTGCGGGCCGGCGATATCGTTCGCAAAGTCAACGGCCAGAACCTTGACGGCAAGAACTCTTCCGATGTGAGTGCCGCCATGAAAGGCCAGCCAGGCTCCACCTTAGTGCTGGAAGTGTTCCGCCCATCGGAGAACAAAACGCTGACATTTAACATTATACGCGAAGAGATAAAACTGCCCAACATCCCGTATTCGGGCATCATCGGCGATAATGTAGGGTACATCAAGCTGGACCAATTCACCGAAAAGGCCGGCTCGGAAGTGCTGGAGGCCTTCCAGAAACTCAAAGAACAAGGGATGAAGTACCTTATCCTTGACCTGCGCAACAACGGAGGCGGACTCCTGGGTGAGGCTGTCCGCATCATGAACATCTTCGTGGAACAGGGTGTCAAGATTGTGGAGACCAAAGGCAAGATTCCCGAGATGCAGAAAGTGTATAAGACCCCGGCGCCTGCCACCGACAAGGATATTCCTGTGGTGGTGTTGGTGAACGACTACAGCGCCTCGGCTTCCGAAATTGTCTCCGGCGCTTTCCAAGACCTCGACCGCGGCGTCATCGTTGGCAAGAAGACATTTGGCAAGGGTTTGGTGCAGAATGTGTTACCCCTCGACTACAACACCTCGCTGAAGATTACGGTGGCCAAATACTACATCCCGTCAGGCCGCTGTGTGCAGAATATCGAGTACTTTGAAAAGGACACGACCAAGGGCGCTTTCAAAATCCCCGATTCGCTTGCTGTGCCTTTCAAGACCAAAAACGGCAGAACCGTCTATGACAAGGGCGGCGTGGAACCGGATGTTGTCACCAAGGACAGTCTTGTGAGCGAGATTCTGGCTTCACTGATCACCCACAACCTCGTGTTCGACTTCGCCAACGAATATCGGGCCAAGCATGAGACTATCCCTCCCGCGGACCAATTCCGGGTGGACGACAAACTCTATGCCGAGTTTGTGGAGTTCCTGAAAGACAAGGATTACAGCTATAAGACCGAAGCCGAGGAGGCCTTGGCGGATTTCAAGAAGACAGCTGAGGAGACCAATTCTTTCAAGGCGGTGGAACCGATTTACAACCAACTGAAAGAGAAACTCGAGCAGGCCAAATCGCAGGATCTGCAAACCTACAAGAAGGAGATCTGCGGCTATCTGGCATCCGAGATTGCGGTCCGCTATTATTATCAAAAGGGTCGGATTATGAACATCCTGAGTGACGATCCGGATATTGCGGTGGCCAAGTCCATCCTGTTGGACAACCCGCGTTATCGTTCCATTCTTTCTCCTAAAAAATAGTTCCGATTGACACGAAGTAGGATTCACCGCACGTTTTATCTGCTTGGGATTGTCCTGATGATGATCTCCTTGCCCGTGTCGCATTTCCTCATGGGATTATCCACATTTCTGCTGCTGCTGAACTGGACAGCCGAGTGGAACTGGCGCGACAAATGGGCGCGGTTGAAACAGCACAAGGGATTTCTGGTTCTATCCTTTATATTTGTGTTTTTGCTACTTGGTCTCGGCCGAGCCGATGATCCGGCAGGGATGCTGCATAAGCTGACCGCCAAGCTGGTCCTCTTCTTCGCGCCGCTGATTGTGGCCACCACCGAGCCGTTGACACGCAAGGAGCGCACATGGATGTTTGCCGCTTTTGTGTTTTCCACGCTCTTCGGATGCCTCTATTCGCTGTGGTACTGGTATGCCCATCCCGTGCTGAATGTACGTGAAATATCCACCTTCATCGACCATATACGCTTCAGTCTCTGCGTGGTGATGTCTGTGGTCTTCAGCGTGCATTTTTTCCTGAAGATTGCGGACACACCCTGGAAGAAGGTGTGTGCCTCGCTATTGGCCATGCTGTTTGTCCTGTATCTGTTTCTGGCCCAAACGCTGACAGGCATCCTCATCCTGCTGGCCATCATGCTGGCATACAGCGTATATCTGATTGCCACCATGCGCCGTGCTCCGGCTCGCCGTGCAATGCTCTGGACGGTTGTGGCTGTGGTGCTGACAGTGGGTGGCAATGTGGCCTATATCACGTATGATTATTTTCACGATCAGGACGTTACGATAACGGAAACGACTACCGCGTCTGGCAATCCCTATACGTTCGATGACCAGTCGATGGTGGAGAATGGGCACCGCATCGGCTACTATGTGTGTTCTCCCGAGTTGCAAAGCGCCTGGGCCACCCGTTCTGATTCCGCACTTACCCCTTGGATGGAGAGTACGCTGATCCGCTATCTTAATTCTAAAGGACTGCACAAGGATTCCGCCGCCGTGATGAGCCTTTCGCCCCAAGACATCCGCAATGTGGAAAACGATGTGGCCAATTACGACTACACGCGGGTGTTTGGCATGCGACGGGCCCTGTACCCGACCTATTTCTGCATTTCCCTGTATCAGAAGAACCGCTATTTCGACAATTCCTCCCTGCTTCAGCGGGTGGAGCTGTGGCGTGTGTCGTGGCTGGTGATCCGTGAAAACTGGCTCTTTGGTGTCGGATTGGACAATGTGAAAAATGCGCTGAACGACCAACTGCGGCAGTGCAATTCGCCGGTGGTCGCACGTAAAAAGCAGGGTTGCCATAACCAGTACCTGACCTTCTGGCTCGGTGCCGGCATCCTGTCCCTGCTTTATTTCATCTTCATGCTCGTCTATCCGTTTGTCCGGATGCGCAAATGCATCACCTTTGTGTATGTGGCCTTCGCCATCCTGATGATCATGTCGTTTTTTTCGGAAGACACACTCGAGACCCAGACCGGATGCATCATGTTCGCCGTGATGAACCCGCTGCTGCTGATGGCGGGTTGGACGGAGCACGAAACGTCTGCCCAAACGATTGTTGGGGAAAAATAAGAGTTTATTTCAATGGAAACTACAAGAGGGAAAGGTCGCCTTTGCCTTCCCGGAGGATTTCAATCTTGTCGGAGGTGCAATCCAGCACGGTGGACGGCATGTTGTCGCCGTACCCTCCATCGATGACGATATCCACTAAATCACCGTATTTCTCATGGATAAGCTCGGGGTCGGTGGTGTATTCCACCACCTCGTCGTCGTCCTTTACAGAGGTGGAAAGGATGGGGTGCCCTAATTGACGCACGATTTCAAGGATGATATTGTTGTCGGGCACGCGTATGCCGACAGTTTTCTTGTTGCTTTGCAACAGTTTGGGAACGTTGTTGTTGGCTTCCAAGATGAAGGTGAACGGTCCTGGAAGGGTTTTCTTCATGGTCTTGAAAATGGGGTTTGAAATCGGTTTTGTAAAATCGGAAAGATGACTCAGGTCGGAGCAGATGAAAGTCATGGCACTCTTCTTCTTGCGGTCGCCCAAGATTTCCGTGATGCGCTCGATGCTCTTGGGCTTGAAGATGTCGCATCCCATGCCGTAAATGGTGTCGGTAGGGTAGATGATGATTCCCCCATCGTTCAGACATTCCACCACGCGGTTGATGGCCCGCTGGTTCGGATTCTCCGGATAAATTTTCAACAACATGGTCCGACTAAATATTATGGTAAATACTCATTTCCAAACACCCTAATCACAAATCACTAATAAAAAAAGGGTAAGCTACTTGCATCGCATCGCTACAACCGACGTACCCTTGCTGTATTCCTACCCTGGGGGAGTTAGAAGGGAGCAGATCGTACAAGACTTACCCGGCGGCAAAAGTATAAAAAAATCCGATGCGGGGATTAGTATCCCAAAATTTTCAGCATCGACTTGTAACTCTGTTCTTTAGCAAATAATTTGGTGCAAATTTCGCCCTCTTCATCGCGGTAGATGATGATGTGTTTCGGAGCAGGAGTCATACAATGCTGTATGCCGCCGTAGCCGCCGAGGGCATCCTGATAGGCGCCGGTGTTGAACAATCCGATGTACTGAATGTCATCGGGACTGTCGCTTTGAGGGTAGTTCTCCGAGTTGATTTGCGGAAGGAACACGGCGTTCAGATGCGATTCGGAGTTGTAATAGTCATGGCTGTCACACGTAAGTCCGCCCAAAAACACACGCTCGTAGGCTTTGTCCCAGTTATTGATGGCCAGGATGATGAACTGCTGGTTGACAGCCCAGGTGTCGGGCAGGGTGGTCATGAAGGAACTGTCGATCATGTTCCACAACTCGCGGTCGTTCTGGCGCTTTTGTTGCAATATGGAAAAGAGGACGGCGCTGGCCTCACCCACGGTGTAGGATCCGAATTCGGTGAAGATGTCCGGTTCCTCCACTCCTTCACGATTGCAGATGGTCTTGATCTGCGACACAATCTCCTCTGCCATGTATTCGTAGTCATAGTCGAAAGAGAGCGAATTCTTGATGGGAAATCCGCCGCCAATGTTCAGGGAGTCCAACTCGGGTGATATCTTTTTGAGTTCGCAATAGATGTTGACGCACTTGGTCAACTCGTTCCAATAGTATGCCGTGTCTTGGATGCCGGTGTTGATGAAGAAGTGCAACATCTTCAATTCGAACTTCGGGTTGTTTTTAATTTTTTCCTGATAGAAGGGAATGATATCATTGTAACGGATACCCAAGCGCGAGGTGTAGAACTCGAAGCGCGGCTCCTCTTCAGATGCGATTCGGATGCCGACTTTGCACTTGGTGTTAATGTTGCGGTCCAGAAGATCAAACTCTTTCTTGCTGTCCAGAACCGGTACGGTGTTGATAAATCCCTTCTCCAACATCATGGAGATATTGTCAATGTAGGGCTGCTTCTTGAATCCGTTGCACAATATGTAATTGTCCTTTTGGAACTGTCCGTTCTCGTAAAGTGTCTCAATCAGATTCAGGTCAAATGCCGACGAGGTTTCCAGATGCACATCGTTCTTGAGCACTTCGTTCAACACAAACTCAAAATGGTTGCTTTTGGTGCAATAACAATAGTGGTAGGAGCTCTTATAATCGGATTTTGCGATGGCCACATTGAACCAACGCTTCGCCTTCTGGATGTTCTCCGAAATCTTGGGCAGGTAGGTGATCTTCAGCGGCGTACCGTACTGCTTGATGATGTCCATAAGCGGTACGTCGTTGAATAACAGTTCGTTGTCTTCTACGTCGAACTCCTCCTGCGGGAATTCGTAGGTCTGGGAAATCAGGTCGATGTACTTGGTTTTCATCTTCGGATATGATTAAATTAAAAACGCCGCAAATGTATAAAAAAAGTGAATCGGATGACATAAAAAAATGCTATTCGATTCACTTGGATTGTATTTTTATTTTTAATCCGTCTTAATCGTGCTCACGTCGGTTTTCGCATTCGCATATATCGGTAAACAATATATTGGTGTTGGGTAGAAGTTGTTGTATAGCTTCAAATTCCGATTTTGTGAGCGGTATCTGCCGTAAATCAAGCGTTTGAAGGGTGTTTTCAAGTGCCGAAATGCTTTCAGGAAGAACATACAGAGGGTTGTTCCAGGCGTCAATGGCGTTTAGCATTTTCAAATTACAGATAGATTCGGGAAAGGTTTCCAGCAGATTCCGACTGACGTTAAGAAACCGTAATTCGGATAGTTTTCCAATGCTTTCCGGCAGTCGTACCAGTTTGTTTTTGTCCAAATTCAAGTATTGGAGATGGGTAAGCTTGTCGATTTGGGCATTGAGCGACCATAGTTTGCAACCTTTCACGGTAAGTTCCCGAAGTTCTGTCAGCTGAAAGAGTTCTCCGGGCAAAGAGTCTTTTGCGGGCAATTTTGACAGTTTTAGCCGATAGACTCGTTGCGGTTCCGCCAAGGCTTCCTCCAGCGAGGTATAAGTCCTGCCGTTGTCGTTGGGCCCATACAGCAGGGTAGTGGACTTTTGCGCTTGGAGAAGTCCGCATATACATAATATGGTAAAAAGGATGCAGCAGTTTTTCATTTTTAATACTTATTTATCTCAATCTAAGTTCATCCGTCATAATCCACGCCTTTTCGCCGGGGGCGGCGTGCCATGCCGGCAGCTTCTCCACCGGCTCGGCCTCGATACGGATGTATTTCACCCCGCTGCCCGGAATCTTGTGACGCAGGATGCAGACGCGAGGCTTGTCGTTCTCCTTCAAAGTTGGATTGAAGGGCAGCGCGACCTCCTCGGGTTGGCTGTACCTCTTGCCGTTCGTGGAATACGACACCGTCACCTTCTGCGGCAGCGGGGTGAAATACATCCGTATCGAGGCCGAGCCGGTGGAGAAGCTGCCGGCATGGCACGCCGCCCCCGGCGAAAAG
>JAIKYR010000041.1 GCA_024682995.1 Bacteroidales bacterium
TGACCTCTACTACGTTGATGGTGTCCTTGATGATCTGAAAAGAGACGCCGATGCCGTCGAACGACCCCTTGAGGGGTTCGCGCGAGGCGGCCACATCCTTGGCGGTCGTATAGGAGGAGTGGGGGTCGAGGTCCCCGATCATCTCCTTGATGCCCTTTTCCACTAACTTGTTGAAGTCGAGCGTGTCCACATAGAGACGGTCCAGGATATTGAGGAAATAGTCCATCTTCTCCCTGTTCTTCTTGTATGATGCGTTGGTTTGTGCATTGGCAAAATTACAGATGAAAACTGCCAGCAGGATAAAAGCAAAAGTCTTGAATCTTTGCATATCTATATCAATAAGGTAAGGTTACAAAAAAACGGGTGCAAAGATACGATTTTAGTTTGTAAAGTTCATCTTTTCGTTCAAACCTTGACATCGTTTGTCTTTGCCGACAAGAAAACAACCCACGCCCCGTATACAGGCATGGGTTGTGACGGACCCGTTATAGGCCGTTGTTTTTTTAGAAAAGACTACTCCTTGAATGTTTCGGGGAAGTTCTCCTCGAGCATGTCCACGATAAGAAGGTTCCAGCTGACAAAGCCGCCTTCCTTGCCGTTGTTCATATCGGCGGAAGGAGCCAGACCGCCGCCGCAGTCGCCGCAGTAGTTCTCGTGCAGGCTGCCGCAGTTGTGCAGGTCGCTCAGAAGTGTCTGGGCCACTCTTCTTGTCGCTTCCTTCGCTTCCTCATGGAAACCGTAATTGTTGAGCGCGATACAGAGATAGTAGTTTGCGTTCACCCAGATGGGGCCTTGCCAGTTGGAGTAAGGGGCGATGATGCAGGCGTTGTTGTATTCAAAATCGCTTCTGGACAGGCTTCTGAATCCGTAGGGGGAGAACATGTCCGGCTTGAGCAGGTGCTCCGTGATTACTTTGCTGCCCTGGTCTTTGGGAAGGATGTTGAAAGTCAGGGGAATGTAGTTGGAGAAAGCGTTTCTTCTGATTATCTGGCCGTCCCTTCTCCTGTTCCAGAACATGTGTTCATCTTCGTGGTAGAGGTATTTGATGATGGCCGCTTTCAGCGCTTCGGCTTTCTTTTCGTAAGTTTTTGCTTTGTCCTTGTAGCCGAGGATGGAGGCCATTTCGGAAAGGGCGAGATACTCGGCGTAGATGTATGCGTTGACATCGCAGGAGAGGACCTGGTCATTGTCTTCGGGGGCGTTGCCGATGGCGGGGTTGTTGTCCGCACCCGACATCATGGCGTCGTGCCAGAAGAAGAGTCCGGTGGGCTTGTCACGGCGTACTCTCTCCCAACGCTCGATGGTGCTTTCCACTTTCGGGAAGACTGCCTTTCCCCATGCCTCGTCGTGATTGTCCTTCATGGCACGGACGGCACCGCGGGCGAAGAAGGGCTTCAGGATGAGCGAGGGATGGCGGACGACTTTCTCATCGGCCCTGACACAGGCTGGCGTGTCCTCGTTGGGATCGAAGATGGAAAGGAAATTGTCCACCCAGTACTTCAGGTATATCGGCTGGGCATCCTTTCTGTTACAGAGGTGAATCGCCATAAAATAGGCGTCCCAGTCCCACTGCTGGTTGTAGAAGCCGCCGGGAATGAGATAAGGATAAGGGATGGAGCCGAAAGCCGGTCTGATGATATCCGGATAACGGGCTTTTAAGAAAGAAACGAGTTCGCGATACTTTTCCATGTCTATATCTCCGTTTTTGATTTGGTTATTTGTCACTATAGGTGAGGCAGTCCCTTCTGATTCCTGTCCCGATTTCTCTGTCGCAGCCTTTTTTTCTGCGACGGATGTCTCTTGTGACTTGGTCTGTTTTTTCATTAGTGTCGGCTGCTCTTTAATCTGAGCTGTTTCCGCTTTTTTGCTGCTGTTTGCGTTTCCTGCAAACAACAGGACGCTGATGATGGAAATGATGAAAAATTTCATAGTTGTGTCTCTTGTTGGTTTTGGGGTGCAAAAATAGATGATTTTTTTGAATTCAAACCTGAAAGCTCCAAAATTTCGGCAGGGCTATTTCTCTATCACCATGTCGAACTGGTCGATGGAACCTGTGCGATGGGCCAGATGCTTGGTGGTGGGGGAGATGCCGAACAGGGGAGAATAGGTGCGTACTTTGATGGTTTTCCCGTCAGGCAGGAACTCAAGGATACGGAGCCAGCCGTCACCGCCGTTGCCTTCCCAGCCGCCACCCAGCGTCTGCACATTGAACATCATCTGGTGTACGGTCTTGCCGGCCGAGTTCTTGTCGTTACGGTAGGCCACGGAATTTTCAAAGTCACCGGGGACACCCGTATGGCCGCAAAGCACCAAGCGAATGTTCTTGCACGGGAACACCAGCTTCTCCCAGATCTCCCGTCCATAGTTGCGGGGCTGGATCTTGTAGTTCTCGTTGTCGGTCCGTTCGGCCGTGCGTTCATGCAGGAAAGAATGGGTGATGAATATGACGGTATGGTTCTGGTATTTCTCCCTATTCACCAGATTTTTTGCCCACTCCAGCACCTCGTCGCGCGGAGCCCACTCGACGGCAACCACCAGGATCTTGCCCCAATGCTCGTCTTCGAACTCGTAGGCCGCATTTTCCAAGGAAGCCCTGCCCTCACGGTTCGGGAAGTTCGCAACGGCGCAATCCAGCCACTTGGAGTTGCGTTCGATGGGGAAATATTCAGGGAAATGGGTGAAGCCCTCGTCGCCGCGCACATAGCCATACTCATGATTGCCGGTGGCGATGATATAGGGCACTTTATTGTCCAGACGGGCCATGCAGTGGGAAGCCCATTCCCACATCTGACGGCTGGTCTGGTTCAGCATATTGCGGTTGCGGATAATCTTTTCGTTCTGCTCAATCAAATCACCGGTCACCAATACTGCCTTGATGTTCAGGTTGTCGATGTTGTCGGCGCACCATACGGTGGTCAGTTCGAAGAGAGGCTGGTTGATGTCGTACTTGGTGTACCCTTGCGGGTCGCCCAACAGGATCATGGAAAAGGAATTAGGGTCGGAGAGGTGCTGCTGGTCCGCCCTGTCCTGGGCATTTGCCAGAAGGCAAATAAAGCAAAGAGCCAATGATAAAATCTTTTTCATACAATTATTTATTTAACTATGTTTTTTTGTCTGAATGAAGCCGCAAAATTACGACATTTTCACATTTCCACCAACTTTTTTATTCGCCAGACCCAAAAAAATATTCATTAATAATCACTTCCAGCAAAACAAAATTATTGTATCTTTGCCGCTGAAAATTTTATGTTTAACCTATAGATATAAGTATGAAAAAATTGTTTGCGCTCTTAATAGCTATGGCCGTTACGTCAATGGCTTATAGTCAGATTGTCAAGGAACTTTATCCGCTTGAACAGCCGATACAGGACACGCAGGACCGGACAGGATGGATTGGCGGTGGGGATAATTATGATTACTACAACAAACTTGAAGAAGGCGAAAGATACGGTATGAGACTCCCTGCTGCAGGTGAACTTCCCGCAGGGAACCTCTCTGTCACCAAAGTCGCCTTCCGCTGGCAGCCGACGGCCAACGGCCTCACCTTTGACCCCAATTTCCGTATCCTTATTTTTGCTGGGGGAAATGGCGATTGGATAGACCCTGAAGAATGTCCCACCAATGTCAGCAAAACACCTGATATGACCGTGCAGGGAACCCTTCTGTATACCCAAACCTATTATTGCCAGGAAAGCGGTTGGCAGACAGTTGAATTGAACAACCCTGTGGCACTTCCCGCCGATCAGGAAGTCTGGATCGCCATTGAAGCTCTCGGTAATACCTGCTGTATTGTCTGCCCCGACATGGATGCTCAGCATCCGGAATGGTGGGGACAGCATCTTCGTTATGCCTATGTCTCTCCCGACAATCCCACTGAGGAGAACCCTGTCGGTTACTACTGGGCTGTAGCCGCATTTAAGAACGCCGAAACTGGAGCCATAGTCCCCGGCAAGTTCGGCTTGAGGGTCCTCATTGACGATGGAGGAGAATACGTGAACACCAATGACTGGAATGCAGACATATACAGCCTTGAGACTGCGTCTTCCCAAACAAGCATCGACTACATTTATATCGACCAATTCATGATGGAGGACTCCTTGTATCTGTATCCCGCTCTTTGGAATGATGGCCCTGATGCCAACGTTTCAGACGGCAGGGTGCGTTTGTATGTCGAAAATACTGAAATTGTATATGAAGATACGGTTTTGTCCGCACTCGTTCCGACCATAAACATAGGTAGCGGACAGGGATGGACGCTTGATATATGGGGCGGCCTTTTGAAATTCAGTGATATGGAAGAGCTGGGTCTGACCTTCCCTTTCTATGTCTGCTTCTCCTTTGAGCCTGAGGGGTTTGATCCCAATCTTTCAAACAACCAGGCTTGCGTGCAGGTCACGGATGTGGACCCGACCCCGGATGGTATTTCAGAAAGCGCCAACACACTGTCTGTCTCTCCGAATCCGGCCAACACATCCATCAAAATTGAGAACGCCGCCGGCTCCCAGATTACCGTTTATAACATCGCCGGTCAGGAGGTGCTGTCCGTCGCTTCCGCCGAAGCCAACGAAACCCTCAATGTCAGCGACCTCAAGGCCGGAATCTACATCGTCCGTGTGGCCAATGGCAACGAAGTATCCACGGCCAAAGTGAGCATCGTGAGGTAAATTTTATGTTTAACCTAAATATGATTATGAAAAAATTGGTTGCTTTCGTAATGGCTATGGCCATTACTGCAATGGCTTTTGGCCAGATGGAAAACATTATTTATCCTGGTGTTGAGCCGGTGCAGGATTCGCAGGACCGTACAGGATGGATTGGCGGTGCAGAGGAGTATGATTTTTACTTCAAATTAGAAGAAGGTACCAGATATTGTATGAGACTTCCTGCCGCCGGTGAACTCCCCGCGGGAAACCTTGCTGTCACCAAAGTCGCCTTCCGCTGGCAGCCGACTGCCAATGGTCTCACCTTTGACCCCAATTTCCGTATCCTTATTTATGCTGGCGGCAACGGCGATTGGATAGATCCTGAATCCTTCCCCGACACTGTCAGCAAAACGCCGGATATGACCGTGCAGGGAACCCTTCTGCACACCCAAACCTATTACTGTCCGGAAATTGGCTGGCAGACGGTTGAATTGACCAGATCTGTGGGCATTCCCGCCAATCAGGAAGTATGGATCGCCATTGAAGCTCTCGGTAATTCCTGCTGCTTGGTTTGCCCTGACCTGGATAACCAGCATCCGGAATGGTATGGACAGCATCTTGTTTATAAAT
>JAIKYR010000045.1 GCA_024682995.1 Bacteroidales bacterium
GGTGGAAGCGATAATGGAGAGGGACACCTCACTGGTGGCGAACACGGCCGCCGCCTTGGGTTTCGACCCTCGCTCGATATGCGTGGTGATGTTCTCCAACACCACGATGGAGTCATCGACCACCAGACCGATGGCGATGGAAATAGATGACAACGAAATGATATTCAATGTATTACCAGTGGCCAGCAAGTAGATGAACGCCGCTATCAAGGAGACGGGCACCACAAGGGCGATGATGATGGTGGCGCGCCATCTCCCCAAGAAGAAGAGCACGACCACAACCACTAACAGCAAGATAATCAGGATGGTCTCTTCCAAGCTGTCAATTGTGTTGGTGATGTTGTCGGAGTTGTCAACCAGCACGTCCAATTTCACGTCGGCAGGCAGGGAACGTTGAATGTCTGGCAGTTCCTTCAGCACTTTCTTACAGATCTGCACCGTGTTGGCACCGGTCTGCTTTTGGATGATGACCATGGCACCGCGTTCACCGTCGGTGTAGGACTCCTGCATACGTTCCTGCAGGGTGTCGCGTACCACAGCCACGTCTTTCAGATAGACGTTTTTGTTGGCGTAGCTGCCAACCACCACGTCTTCCATCTCATCGGCACTGTTGAACTCGCCATCCACGCGCATGGAGTAGGTCTTGGAGCCCACGTCCATCACACCGAGGGAGACGTTGCGGTTCTCCGCACCGAGGATCTGGGCGATGGTTTCGATGGTGAGGTTGTAACTCTCCAACTTGTAGGGGTCGCAATAGACCTGGATTTCACGCTGCGGGGCGCCGGCAATGGAAACCGCACCCACACCGCTGATACGCGACAGCGGGGAGGAGACCTTGTCGTCCAGGATTTTGTAAAGCGCCTGCGTGCTCTGACCCGACTGCACCGACAGCATCATGATGGGCATGTCGTCGGCACTGAACTTGAACAAGTAGGGGGCGTTGGCCCCGTCGGGAAGGGCCGACTTCACCATGTCCAACTTGTCGCGGACATCGTTGGTTTTCTGTTCGATGTCCACCCCGTACTCGAATTCGAGATAGACGATGGAATAGTTCTCCTTGGAGTTGGAAGTGATGTGCTTGAGGTCGCTCAGCGTGTTAAGCACGTTCTCGATGGGCTTGGACACGTTGTCCTCTATATCTTCCGCGCTGGCGCCGCCATAGACGGTGAGCACCATGATGGTGTTGCCGTCCATGTGGGGGAAGAGGTCCACCGGCAGCTTGGCCAGGGAGAAGATGCCAATGATGATGACGGCAATGTATATCAGCCCTGTCATGATAGGTCTCGCGACCGCTTTCTGGTATATGCTCATATTGGTTTAAGGGTTATTGGTTACAGTTTAAGGGGTTATAAGGGTTATAGGTTATTGGTTATTGGTTATTGAAGCAAGGGTTATCGTTTTTTGACGAATTTTAGGTCTATGATTCCTGTCTTGGTACGGACGTGGGCTATGTAAATACCGCTGGCGAGGCCGGAGAGGTTGATGCGATAGGTGGGCGAATCATTATTCGCCCCTACGACGGTGCGGACAACCTTGCCGTAAATGTCGTAAACCTCTATGCCGGAAATGCGTACATTCTCATCCGTGACGCGCACATCAACATATTCGCGCACGGGGTTCGGGTAAAGGCGGACCAAATGGGAGAGGTCGTATTGGCAGATGGCGGTGCTGTCGTCCGGTTCATCCGGATTGTCCGGCTGCGACAACGTGTCATAAAGCGTCACATTGTCCACATATATGCGGGCATTGTCATTACCACGGTTTCCGATGGTAATGAATGCTCCGTCGCCCGTGTAACCTGCCAACGAAATCTCAAACAATTGATATTCAGTGGTCAATCCGGTGATGTTTTGCACAACCACCATTCCTGTGGTATCCCGATAATGGTTCGACACCCCGATTTCCAACACTGAATTTGGAGCATTTATGTCAGCCTTGGCATAAAAGGACAAATTTAATTCGTTGACATTCAGCACTCCAGTGTTAATAGCTGGCAGGGTGATGATGTCAGGGTAAGCATTTCGGTAATAAAGAAAATGGTAGCTGCCGCCATATCCGGCTCCCGCTTCTGTATAAAGGTAAGGGAACAGGTTATTGTGATTTACCTTATCCCAACAAACCGGGAAATTGTTGTACACCGACTGGTAATCCTCAAAATCCCAGAACTGCGGCACGGCGGCTATCTCCACACAGTGCGTGTGGAAGGTTAGCGTCGGGGACGGATTGTCAGGGTTGCAGTCGGCCACCACGTAAGCGTCGTAGTATGTGATTGGATTGAGACCGATCAGCACCACCGTGGTGTCGGCAAAGACAATCGTCTCAGACCATACAGAATCGGTCTGCTCCTTGTAGAATATGTGGTATGTCGCAGAATCCGCATCATGATGCCACATTAATTCTGCAGTTGTGGAGGTGAGGTTGACGATGGTGAGATCCGTGGGACGCTGGCAGTCGGGGAGCGCATACAATGTCACATCATCTACGAAAAGTTCCGACCAGCCACTGCCAGTATGACTATTGAGGTAAGCAATATAGGTGCCTTGCCCTGTATAATCCCCCAATGGGAAATCCAGCAGCGTATAAGTTTCGGTTATCCCGTAGATGGTTTTAACCGGCACGAACGTAGAGATGTCCGCCGGATCGGTCATAACACCCATAGTGATAAACATATTGGAGTGATTCCCACTGAAAGCTCTCGCATACAAAGAAACCTGTAATTCATTGACGCGCAAACAGTTCGTATCTATTTGCGGTAAAATTGTGTAGGTGACATGGGCAGTCGGATAGCGAAGCTTATACACTCCTGAATGGGCATCGGAAGGGAAGTAGTGGACGTATGGGTAGTCGGGGTGGGTTCGGTTCCAACAGGCTGACAAGGGATACGAGGTGGTGCCGCCGATATTGTTCTGCTCGAAATCCCAAAATTGCGGGACTATAGAGATGAGGGCGCAATCAGTCTGGAATCCGACAAATCCCGTTTGCATCTCCGGATTACACTCTGCCACCACATAGACCTGGTACTGCGTTGACGATGACAGGGCCGTTAACGTGTGTGAGTAAGGTGACATAGTGGAAAGTACCGTGTCGCATAGCCAGTCAGAAGCACCACTAGGCTGATAAAAAACAAAATATCGGGTGGAATCTGCATCGTGAGTCCAATGTACGAGAGCTGTGGTTGCCGTGATATTGGTCACCACTGGGGTGGATGGACGCGCACATGCCGGCTCAAGGCCGACGGTCACATCGTCCACGTAAATATGTCCGCCATAGTTACCGGGGTCATGCAGCCGGATGGCGATGTACTGGCCGACTCCCTGATAACCGGACAGTGAGATATCGTAGGCCGTATAGTTGCCCGACGGCGCACCCAGGTCCTGCACCACCGCAAAAGTGGTCACATCATCCGGATCGGTCATCACACCAACCTGCAGCACGATGTTCGGGTTGTCGCCCTTGGCAAAGAGTGACACCATCAGGTCGTGCAGCGGCGTCACTGTGGTGTCAATGGCAGGTAGCACAACGGTTTCATCCTGATTGTGATAGTTATTGAAATAGAGGGATTTGCTACCCGAAAATGCATTACCGTCAGCAACGTAAGGATTGGTAATCCCCGACGGACGGCTCCAGCAGGCGGGCAGCGGCTGTTCGGCAGTACCCGACCAGTTTGACGACTCGAAATCCCAGGTCCGAGGAAGGGCAGCGAGTCCGTCACACCCTGTCTCGAAGACCACCGTATTGGACGGCGATGTGGGATGGCAGGCGGACACGACGTAAGCTTCGTATTGTGTCTCTTGCTGCAACCCGCTCAGGATAATCTGCGCGAACGACACAGAATCTGCGAACGATGACCACACCGAATCCCCGACGGGACGGTAATAGACCGTATAGTAAGGCTGCTGGACGTTGAAGCCCATCCAAGAGAACGTCACCGAGGAGGAAGTAGGGGCGGAAGCCGATAATTGCAACGGATAGGGACACCCGGCAATCGTGTCAATGGTGATGTCATCGACACTGATGGAAGGATAGTAGTACCCCCGGTTGCGGAATGCAATGTGCGCACCGGTGCCGGCGTATTCATTCAGCGGCACCTCAAAGAGCTGGTAAGCAGTTGTCAGCTCGGTGATAGTACGCACCACCGTGAACGAAGTTGCGTCTTCATGGTCCTCCACAATACCCACGTCCAACAAAACCTCAAATTCATTCGCTTCATAGGACATAGCATAGAAGGATACTTGCAAGTCTTGAATATTCAAAACAGTTGTATCCACTGGCGGCATGACGGCTATGGAGGTGGTGCTATTCTGGAAATGCAGGTAATGGCTACCTGAATAGGCCTGGTCGGCGAAGGAGAAGACATCGGGTGAAAAGAGCGCACCGTTGAAGGCAAACCAGCATTCGGGTAAGTCATACAGCGTTGACGGAGACGGAATTGTCGGTCCCTCGAAGTCACAAAACTGCGGCACTGTGGTGAATCCGGCACATATCGTGCTGAAATTCACGGTATTGGATGGAATATTATCGCCACAATCTGACACCAAATAGACCAGATAATCCGTGTTTGGGGTAAGTCCGTTCAACACATACCTCGGCTCACTGACGGTCGCTGTCACCACATTCCAGTACTGAGCATTCTGAGGCTTGTAATGGACGAGGTATTGGCCGCTGCCGTTGCTGAAGCCCGTCCACTGGAGCTCCACCGAGGTTGCCGTAGTATGCTGGCAGGTCAAGTTCGCCGGGTACGGGCACTCGGGTATGGTGTCGATCACTACATCGTCGATGAACGTGTTCGTGGAGTTCTCATACGTGCTCGTATTGCGGATTGCAAGATAAGTTCCCGAACCGGCATACGCTGAAAGATAAGCTGTATATAACTGGTAATCTGATGTCAACGTCCTGAATGTTTGTACCGGTGTGAACGTGGAGGCCACGGTGGGGTCGGTCATCAGACCTAACTCCAGCGTATTTTTGTTGGCATTCCCCGTGATTTTAGCCTGAAATGATATGTACAAATCGCTTACATTCACATAATCAGTGTCTATTTCCGGCAACACGGTCAATGAGGTGTTCGCATGGCTGATTCTGAGCACATTGCTTCCAGAATAGGCATTTCCCGCATCCGAAACCACTCCACCACCGAAAGAGGATGCCGGAATACGGTGCCAGCATTCGGGAACTGACGAGTAACCCAATGTACTCACCCCCTCAAAATCTATATTGATGGGCACATCAGTATAGGTGATGCATGGCGTAGTGAAACTAATCGTACCCGTGGGGTTAAGCGGATTGCACTCCGCTACCACAAAAGCCTGATAGTTCGTAAGCGGGTCAAGATTGGGCAGCAGATACGTGAGTGCGCCAACCACCGTGTCTATCGTCCAAACCGTAGATGACGCCTTCTTGTAATGCACCAGATAAACACTTGTTGCAGACATCCCCCAGTGAACCCAGCTCAACAACATGGAGGTGGAAACGGTGACGGATGCGCTAAGGCTGTCGGGCGGGAGGCATCCGGGAATGTACGACAGCGACAAATCGTCAATGTACAGGCTGCCGGTGCCGCCGCCCGGGTTACGTACCGCGATGTGGAGACCGTTTCCCGTGTAACTGTCCAATGGGATGTCCACCTGCTGGAATGAGGTGGTGAAGTCTGTCAGCGTATCTATTGCCACAAAAGTGGCGATATCGGTGGGGTCGGTCATCACGCCAACCTCCAAAACGAGTCCGCTCTGCACCTGACTGGTCTTCACGAAGAACGACACGTTCAATGCTGAGACCGACAGCACGGCGGTGTCAATGGTCGGTAGCACGACAGTGGAAGAGACGTAGTTGGAGAACATGAGGCTGTAGCTGCCGGAGTGGGCGATTGCGGCGGAGGTCACATACGGGGAGACCAGCGAACCGGTGATGCGATTCCAGCACGCAGGCAGCGGCCGCGAAGCCGTTCCCGCCGTATTACCGGTTTCGAAATCCCAAGTCACAGGCACATCCGCGATGACACAGCTGTCCGTCTGCGCTACGGCCATGGTTACGGCACAGACCAAAAACACCCATATTTGCAATACTCTCTTCATCGTGTCGCCAGTTTATTGTTTCACCAGTTTTTTCGTGACAAAACCCTTGTCCGTACGAATTCGCACGGTATATACGCCGGCAGAGAAACCTGAAAGGGTGATGCGGGTCGTCTGTAGGGTCGAATAATCATTCGCTCCTACGACGGTGCGGACAACCTTGCCGTAAATGTCGTAAACCTCGATGCCAGAAATGCGGGCATTCTCGTCGGTCACGCGCACATCGACATACTCGCGTGCGGGATTCGGGTAGAGGAAAACAGGACAGGTAGATAATAGATATTCTGAGATTCCGTCTATGGGGTTCGTATATTGAAGGGTCACATCATCCACAAGAGAATAGGTGTTATTGCCCCCGGAATGACGGATGGCAATATACGTCCCGCTGCCTGAATACGAGGTCATCGGAATTTGGAAAGACTGAAACGTAGTACTCACGTTTTCAATAGTTTGCAATGTCACGAACATGGACGTGTCCATAGGATCTTGCATGACACCCACTTCCAGCATATTGTGGTTGTTCGAATTATTCACCTTTGCCTTGAAAGAAAGAGTGAGGTCGGGAATCTGAACAAAATCGGGATCTATAACCGGCAGGATGGCGGTGCACTCCGACTTGAAACGCAAGGCATAACCAGAGTTAAAACTACCCGCTGAAGAGACATGCGGGTAATCCGTGTCTGAAATCTTGTTCCAACAAAGAGGAAGCCCGACTTCATCGATCTCATTGTCTTCAAAGCCCCAAGAAACGGGAACCGTTGTGATTTTATAGCACTCCGTTACGAAATGAGTGGTATTTGAGGGCACCGTAGGATTGCAAATGGCAGCGACGTAGCAGTCGTAAGCCGTTGCGTAATGCAGCTGATGAAACGTATGGGAATATACACCCGGAAGCACTGTATCGGTTTGCCAAACATCATCCGTAGAGGACTTATAATAAACCATATACGGCTTCGGATCGGGTTGGATATCACTCCACGACACGACAGCGGAAGTGTCAGTGACGGCGGAGATGGTAGCTTGCGTGGGCACCGCACAGGGCAGACTGTCGCAATAGTCAATAGTCAGGTTGTCGATATAGATGGAGTAGTATGTGTTCGGATTGGCAGCGGTAGGGTATGGATTATTGTCGCGAAAAGCGATATAAGTGCCTTCTCCCAAGTAATTGTAAAAAGGAATCGTGACGAATTGGACATCCATTCCGATACTATCAATAATCTGTATGGTGGTGAATGTGGAAGGGTCGGTAGGATTCGTCATCACCCCCACTTCCATAGTGGCATCAGGGTTTTCATCCCCATAATTATTGAAAACATAGAAAGAAATCTGAAGTGCCCTGATGTCAAGGTAATCGGGGTTTACATACGGCATAATCGCTATATGGCCACTGCTGCTGAAGAAATAGAGAGAGTGGTTTTGGAAGATGGACTGATACGAACTGACGTATGGAGGGCTTGAGACAGAAGCGCCAGCGAGATATCTCAGCCAGCAAAGCGGTGCGTGATAATAATCAGTGGGTTCCTCGAAACCCCAAGTC
>JAIKYR010000063.1 GCA_024682995.1 Bacteroidales bacterium
AGGGCCGCACATCATTCCGGTGTTTTTTGCTAGCAAAAAACACCGGAATGATGTGCGGCCCTTTTAGCGTAGATGGGCAAAATGGGAAATAGGATTAGGATGTATCTATTAAGAAGGCCTGCAGAATCTATCCGCACAATGCAGGGGAGAATAAATGTAGTCAATACGTGGAGGGGGAATACATCAATTTAACATAATATAAATTATCGGACAAACGACAGTGTTTATAACAGAGGGTTCGTGCTAGCTACGGAAGCTTCTATAGCGGCTGAAAAAATGCAAACGATATCGCGCCGAGAATTCAATATTCGGAATTGAAACGTATCCGTCTGAAAATCAGAAATCCGATAATATCCTTTAGTGACGCTCGAAAATCAGATTTTCGTCGCTGATTGTTTTCCCGGACATCTGTACGGAAATCTTGTCAAAGGATGCGGATTTGACATCGTCCAGGACAAATGGCAAACGATAGTCGGATTTTTGCGCTGTGAGACGGATGTTCTTGAAAGAAATACCGTCCACATGGCGCACGAAGAAACCCCACGCTGGCAGTTCCTTGAACTGGGAGAATTCCGGATAGGCTTTCGGCATCTCCGGCACCCTGTCCAGCTCGTCGGGCCGCACACGGGCCACCATCGAATCGCCACCACCCGGGTAATTTAACATAATATTTTCCAACACCACATTTTCGATATGGGATTCCGGCAACCCAACGACAGAGGACGGCGAGATGTTGCGTGGGTTGTCCTCTATGGGACCTTCGTACTCGTAGCCGGCATCCGCCTTCGTGGCGGGTACGGTGCAGGTCACGTTACGCACAGTGATGTTCTTCATCGTACTGATCTTGCCAGCGGGACGGCGGCGGTCGCCCACCACGATGTAGATGGGATTCCCCACGTTGTTGGCCGTCAGGCTGTCCACTAAGATATCCTCACAAATGCCGCCGTCCACGCTCTGTATTGTGATGGCGCTGCGATACGTGTTATATACGGTGTTACCGATGATGCGGATGTTCTTGAAGCCGCCCAGCCCAAAAGTGCCTAACTTGATGCCATTAGCACTGGAACGTGCCGTACAGTTGCGCACCTCCACATTCTGGCAGAGCGCATCCTTGCTGTGTGATTTCAGACAGATGGCATCGTCTGACGAGTTAAAATAGCTGTTTTTCAAGAGAAAACCGTTGCAATCCACAATGTCAATACCGTCATTGTTCCAATAGGCGCAACTTTCCACAAAGATATGGTCCACCACCACATCCGTGCATTGGTCGTAGGTCTGTACCCATTCGGCGGCATCTTTTAATGTAATATCTTGAATCTCAACATGATTGCACTCGCGCAGATAGACAAGCCGCGGACGGGAGGATACCCGATCATATTTAAGCGCATCCTTGAGGATGCCAGCATGGACCTGCTGTGCGAAATTGTTGCCAAGCTCGCGCCCATGCCCAATGATGTTGCCTTTGCCAACGATGGCCACATGGTCGCATTTCTCGCCAATCACCAGCGCATACGTGCCGCAAATCTTATCATAGTCGTAGGGATTGGCAGAACCCTCCAAGACAGCACCCTCCAAAAGGCGGATGGTCACATTGGAGCGCAGGTGGACGGATCCAGTGAGGTAACGACCCACCCAGAAGGTGAGTTCTCCCCCACCCTGTTCGGAAATCCAGTCCAATGCCTTTTGGATGGAACGAGTGTTCAACGTCACGCCATCGGATTTTATACCGAAGAGTGAGGCGTTGTACTGACGTGGCAGCGTTTGATTCTGTGCTGTAGATAAAATATTATATCCTATTATAAATAAGATAGTTGCTATTATTCTTATCTTCATATAAAATCCTGTTTTTTATAATAAAAATGGATTAGAGACGAGTGGTCAGTCTGGGGATGATTTCATTTTTCCAAGAGGCGAAGGTGCCCTCCACAATCTTCTGACGGGCGGTTTTCACCAGATCCAGATAAAAATGGAGATTGTGGATGCTGCCGATCATCGGACCGAGCATCTCGTCCGCCACATAGAGGTGGCGCAGGTAGGCCCGGGTGTACTCTCTGTCCGCGAAAAGGTCACTGTTGGCGTCAATTGGGGTGAAGTCGAACTTCCACTTCTCGTTGCGCATATTGAGGATACCGTCCCACGTGAAGATCATGCCGTTGCGTCCGTTGCGCGTGGGCATGACGCAGTCGAACATGTCCACGCCAAGGGCGATATTCTCGATGATGTTGGCAGGGGTACCTACGCCCATCAGATAACGGGGTTTATCCTTGGGCAGGGCACTGCAACAGAGGGCGGCTATCTCGTACATCTGTTCGGTGGGTTCGCCCACGGCCACGCCGCCGATGGCATTGCCGTCGCAGTTCATCGAAACCACATGCTCCACCGATTTGAGGCGCAGGTCATGGTAGATGCCGCCCTGCACGATGGGGAAAAGCGTCTGCTCGAACCCGTAATACGGGGGCACCTCTTCCAAACGGCTGACGCAGCGCTTGAGCCACTGGAAGGTGGTCTCCATCGACTTCTTGGCATACGCGTAGTCGCAGGGGTACGGGATGCACTCGTCGAAAGCCATGATGATGTCAGCACCGATGGCGCGCTGGATGTCCATTGCCTTTTCGGGGCTGAAGAGGTGGCGGGAGCCGTCGATATGCGACTGGAACCAAACACCCTCCTCAGGGTTGATTTTACGCCGGTGGCTGAGCGAGAATACCTGGAAGCCGCCACTGTCGGTGAGGATGGGTTTGTTCCATCCGTTGAATTTATGCAGACCGCCCGCCTCGCGCAGCACCTCTATGCCAGGTCTCATATAGAGATGATACGTATTTCCCAAAATGATCTGAGCATGGACATCTTCATCCAATTGTTTGATATGCAAAGCCTTCACCGCGCCCAATGTACCCACGGGCATAAAAATGGGGGTTTCGATTTGGCCATGTGCCGTGGTGATCACACCGGCTCTGGCACTGCTTTTCTCATCCGATTTTTCAATTATAAACTTCATCTTGTTAGTAAAATGCGGCAAAAATACGATATTTATTTATACTAAAAAAATATTTTTGCATATCAAACCTAACCAAACCACCTTAACCTATGTTCGAAGATATTCTTCCGATCATTATGCTTGTGCTGTTTGCCTTTGTGACGCTGGTGCAGCTCATGTATTACTATCTGGGATATGCCCGGTTCGCCTTCACGAAGAAGAAGAAAGCCGTGGCGATGGATCCGGTCCCGGTATCCATTGTCATGGTGGTGAAGGATGCGGCCTCGGTGCTGATGAAGTCGCTGCCCCGCCTTTTGAGCCAGCAGTACGGTCAGTATGAGCTGGTCATTGTGGATGACAACTCGCAGGATGAGACCGAGCTTCTGGTCTTGGAATACAAAAACCAGTATCCGAACATCAAGATGGTGAATCTGGATTCGGCGGTGACGACCATCCGTGGCCGCAAGTTCGCCATTTCCATGGGCATCCGTTGCGCCACCTACGAGCATATACTCCTCACCGATCCCGAATGTTGTCCCACATCCTCGCAGTGGCTCAAGCTGATGGCCGGCAACTTCGTGGGACGCAACAAGATCGTGCTGGGTTACAGCACCTACGAGCGCCGGAACACTCCTTTCAACAGGCTGCTGCATTTCGACACGCTGGTCAATGCCGTACAATATTTCTCGCTGGCGAAGATGCATTCCACCTATCGTGGCGACGCCCGTAACATGGCGTTTGCCCGCTCGCTCTTTACTGCCCAGACGGGCTTTGCGGCCCACAACCACATCCGTTACGGCGAGGAGGACATCTTCATCAGCCGGGCGGCCACCCGTGACAACACGGAAATCGAATATTCGCAGGATGCCTTCACGGTGCTCCAGCGTGGCGCCAACCACCGTTACTGGCGCGACCATAAGGAGGGCCTCTATTTCACCCGCCGTTTCAATACGCTGCGCAACCGTTTCTTCCTCAACACCTACGGCATCATTAATTTGTTGTTCTACATCACGTTAGCCTTGGCGATTGTCGTTAACGTGCCGTATCTCACCTACCTGTTCATCGTCCTCGGCATCGCCGCTGCCCGCATCCTCAGTCAGTATATGGTCTTCGGATTCGCCGCCAAGAAGCTGAACGAGAAGCAGGTTATCCCCGGCCTGCTCCTGTACGACCTTGTGTTTGCCATCCTGAATCCGATATATTACCTGTCCGCCAAAGTTAATCATCAAAGATTTTTATAATGGAGAATCCCTGCACCACCGACAAAGCGAAGCGCGACTACATCCTTCTGCGTAAAGCCTTGGACCACAACGACCAGCAGGCATACGCCGAGCTGATGAGGCTGTATCGCGACAGCATATACTTCATGCTCATCAAAATTGTAAAGAACAGCGATGATGCGGAAGACCTCACATTGGAGACCTTTGGCAAGGCCTTCCGGTATCTGGACAAATATACGCCGCAGTACGCCTTTTCCACATGGCTGTACCGGATTGCCGTCAACAACAGCATCGACTACATACGGCACAAGAACAACTCGCCGCAGTATATCGATGACGACCTGTACACCGGCACCGCCGAGCAGCTCATCGACCGTTCACAGACTAACCCCTCTCCCACCCCTGAGGAGGAGGTCATCGTCAAGCAGAGGATGCAGATGCTGCGTTCCGCCGTACAGCAGCTCCCGGAAAAATACCGCAAGGTCATTGAGTTGCGTTACTACGATGAGCTCTCCTACGAGGAGATTTCCGACATGCTGAATATCACTCTGTCCAACGTGAAAATACAGCTTCTGAGGGCTAAAAACATGCTTTCGCAGCTGATGGTGAACGTGCGGAATGCCATATAACGAAAAAGATTGTATCTTTGCGCCGTGATTTTTTCGTCATGGAAGTAACACGATTATTCGATATATTAGATAATTACCTCAATGAGTATCCTGTAGAGGATGCAATATGTGGCAAGGAAAACGGCAACTGGGTGCGCTATAGCACACGCGATTATGTGCGCATCGTGAACGACATCTCCTACGGTCTCCTCCAGCTGGGCATCAGCAAGGGCGACTGCATCGCCACTATCACAGCCAACCGTCCCGAATGGAACTTCCTCGATATGGCCATCATGCAGATCGGGGCCATCCACGTGGCTATCTACCCTACCATTAGTGAAAATGACTACAACTATATCCTTCACGACGCCAACATCAAGATGATTTTCGTGTCGGGATGGGAGCTTTTGAAGAAAATCACCAACGTCATCGAAAACATCCCCGGTCTCCCGGAGCGGGTTTACACCTTCCGTAACCTGCGTGGCTACCGACACCTGAACGAGGTCGTTGAGTTGGGACGGGCCAACCCGTGTCCCCAGTATTTGCAGCAGATCAAGGACAGCATCCTGCCCGACGACGTGGTCTCTTACGTCTATACCTCCGGTACCACGGGCAACCCCAAAGGCGTGATGCTGACGCACCGCAACTTTCTGACAAACGTGTATGGCGTGCTGCCCATCATCCCCACCAAGACACATAACCGAATCCTAAGTTATCTCCCTTTGTGTCACGTATATGAGCGCATGATGAACTACTGCTGGCAGTATCTGGGCATATCCATCTACTATGCTGAAAACCTGGCCCGGATCCAGGAGAACATGGTCGAGCTGCAGCCGGATATCTTCACCACGGTGCCACGACTGTTAGAGAAAATCTACGACAAGATTCTCGCCCAGGGCCGGAAGCTCACAGGTATCAAACGGAAGATTTTCTTCTGGGCCAACGATGTGGCCTTGGAGTACGATTTCAACAAAAGCAAGGGCTACAATCGGAAATTGAAATGGGCCAGAAAGCTGGTACTGAACCAATGGTACAAGGCCCTTGGCGGCAATCTGGACGTCATCGTGACGGGTGGTGCGGCCATCCAGACCAAGATATCCCGGATATTCTGGGCTATGGGCATCCGCGTGGTAGAGGGTTACGGCACCACGGAGACATCACCGGTGATTGCGGTGGGCAATTTCTTCAAAGGGGGCTTCAAGTTCGGCATGGCAGGCAAGGTGCTTCCCGGCACGCAGGTGCGCATCGGCAGCGACGGGGAGATCCTCACTAAGGGTAATCATGTCATGAAGGGCTATTATCAGCTGCCCGAGCAGACGGCGGAGGCCATTGATAGCGAAGGCTGGTATCACACCGGCGATTTAGGTAAACTCACCGCCGACGGCCACCTTCAAATCACAGGCCGCAAGAAGGAAATGTTCAAGACCGCTTTCGGCAAATATGTCGTGCCCACGTTGATTGAGAACAAATTCGCTGAGGACTCCCTCATTGACAATATCATGGTAGTGGGTGAAAACAAGCCGTACGCGGCCGCCCTCATCGTGCCTAACTTCCAGGACCTCCGCTCCTGGTGCGCTTCCAAGGAGATCCCCTACACCACCAACGAGGAGATGATCACCCATCCGGAAGTGCTGAAGAAATTCGCCAAGATTGTGGACCAGTACAACAAATTCTTTGGCGACACCGAGAAGGTAAAACGCTACCGATTAATTAGTTATGAGTGGACCGTCCAAACAGGTGAACTCACCCCCACGCTGAAACTCAAACGTAACAAGCTGCTGGAAAAATATAAGGACACCATTGAGCAGTTGTTCAGCTAAAACAATGCTAAAACAATGTTTTTCCCCATTTTGGTTGACTATTTTTTTTTACTTTTGCAGCCTAATGTTCAATCCTAAATCCTAATATGTCAACCAACATCCAAATACGTCTGATGACCGTTGCCGACTATCCTCAAGTATATGATTTGTGGAAGATTACGGAAGGCATGGCGCTCCGAAGCTTTGATGACTCGGAGGCTGGTATCACCAAATTCATCCAAAAGAATCCCGACTCCAACTTCGTGGCCCTGCAAGACGGGAAGGTTGTAGGAGTAATCCTCTGCGGCATCGACGGGCGGCGCGCCTACATCTACCACACCGTGGTGCGTGCCGACCTGCGGAATCAAGGCATTGGCAAGCAACTTCTCCACGCCGTCTATGATGTCATCGAAAAAGCCGGCATCAAGAAAAGCGGTCTGCTGGTCATGAACACCAATGAGATCGGGAACCGTTTCTGGCAGTCGCAGGGCTGGACCAAGCGGGAGGATGTCACCTATTACAGCATTAACACCTCCGATTTCGAACAATAACTATTTTTATCGGATGTAAAACACAAGATATCATGTCATTGCGTTCGTACCTTCCCATCTTGCTGTGCTGTCTCCTCCTTGCTGGAGGATGCGCCAAGGTAGTAGCCCCCGTCGGCGGGCCTAAGGATACCACACCGCCCAAGATGGTCAAGGAGCAGCCCGCAACCCAGAACGTGCGCTTTGACGGTTCGCACATCAAGATCACCTTTGACGAGTTTTTCACCCTGAACAATCCGATGGAGAACGTGCTCATCTCCCCACCCATGGAGAAGAGTCCGGAATATCTTGTCCGCAACAAGACGCTCATCATCAAATTCCAAGACACCTTAAGAGCAAACACCACCTATAACATGGTGTTTTCCAATTGTATACAGGACTACCACGAGAGCAACAAACTGAGTTTCTACCATTACAGCTTCTCCACCGGCAGCTCGTTAGACTCCTTCGCCCTTCGGGGGAAGGTCATCAATGCGGAAAAGTTAAATGCCTCCCCCGACTTCTTCGTCTTGCTTTACCGTGACGGCATGGACTCTTTTCCTCCCACCCGCATCCCCGACTATGTGACGAAGACCTTGACCGACGGCAGTTTCTCCTTCGCCAATATCGCTGACGGGCAATATTCGGTGTTCGCCCTGAAGGACATCAACTCGAATCTTCTATACGACCTTCCGAACGAAGAAATCGCCTTCTGCGACACTCTTGTGACCGCTTTTGTTAGTGCGGCATCCGATACTGTGAAGCAGACTACCGGACGCACCAGGACACAAACCATAGATTCCAACTCCTTAATTCTCCGTTCCTTTATCACCACTGACACTATTCCACAGCTGCTCCGCCCTGAAAATCCGGAAGCTGGACGCTATATCTTCCCCTACAAATCACCCGTCACCCATTTCGAAGCAGAGGTTCTCACGCCCAATATCGATTATTTTCAGGTCATAAACCCCACGCGAGACAGTATCACCTGGTATATGAAACATCTTCCCGCCGACACATTCTCCTGCATCCTGACTGCCGACGGCCATCGTGACACTGTCACCCTCAAACCTTTCAAAACAGCTAAAGCACAGGGACGCGGCAAACAGATGGAAAACATTAAGCACCTACCCATTACGTTCGGGAATGTGGGCCACTACTTCCAGCCGCTCACGCTGCACTTCGCCTACCCCATCCAGCCTGTTGACTCATTCCCAGTGCTGACTTGTTCGCAGCACGACACCGTCACCACCTGGGTGCAAGTACCCGACACCTTCGTAAAAAGCCTGCCATTACATTTGCATTTTGAGACCAAGAAGAGCTATACTGTTCTTATACCCGATTCCATCTTCTTTGGATACAACGGGTTAACCCATGATTCCTTGGTTTCACGTTTTACCTTAAAATCGGAAAAGGATTACGGCAACCTCATACTGAACTACCGTCTGCCGAACAACGGAACCGCCTATATCTGCCAGCTATGGTCATCCAAGAGCTTGCTGCAGGAGGATATCCTGACGGAAAGCACCACCCTGAACTATGCCCATCTGGATCCGGGCGACTACAACATCCGCGTGATTCAGGACCTGAACGGCAATGGACGTTGGGATAGCGGGAACGTAATACGCAAACAGCAACCGGAGCCCGTCATCAAATTTCCGAACACCATCCATGTCCGCGCATTTTGGGATGTGGAAGAAGAGTTTGTCCTCCCCTAGATATTCTGTCTTTAAAACTGATAGAAATAGCTGAATGTCAGCACCGAATTATACTGCTGGTATATCGGTCGATTGACCGCCCAATTGGGCTTCCGGACCGGCAATACAGAGTTATAATACCGCACATTCAACCCATGGTGCCCGCGAATCACCCAGGAAATGCCGGCCATAAACGAGAACTCGTACCATTTCATATTCGGGCGGCCCTGTATCAGACCGTACATGTCGCGTTCCCGCTTATAAAGGTTTACGCCGAACACGGGGCCTGGCAGCTCGATTTCCACCACATTCCCCAAACAGAGTTTCAAGAAGAGTGGGATTTCCATATAGCCAAGGTCAAGGGTATATTTGCCCGTCCCATAGGCACCAGCCTGCTTGGGGCTGGCATGGCTACCTTTCATAGCAAAATCAAGCTCCATTTGCAACGCAAGGGTTACTGGAAGACTTTTGGAATTCAACGCCACCTTCTTATCGGGCAGTTCCATATTGATGGTCTTAGAGG
>JAIKYR010000166.1 GCA_024682995.1 Bacteroidales bacterium
TAGAGGAACGTTTTCCCGAGCGCAAATCGGATGTCAGGGTGCAGTTGGCGAACACGCCGGCAATAGCACCCGGTTTATGGAATCCGGTAAGATTATCACCTGAGATTTGGGATGCCGTCAATCCCGCACGCACACCACCCTTGAAGACGCCCACCGATGATTCCTGTGCAACCAGCGAACATGTGGCAAAAAGAAAAACCATGAAAACAACTATCAAATTCCGCATAAGCCTTAATTTAAATTTACATATTTGGGGACTTTAAGCCAATGTTCGTACTCGCTTCCCAACACGCGCACTGCCGTTGGCCATATCTGGTCTGGGTCGGTGCCGAAGATCAGCTCCGGTGTCGGATTGCCGACCACCCACATATTACGGGCCAGTTCTCCCTCCAACTGTCCGGGACTCCAACCCGAATACCCCATGAAGAAACGATAGCGCATCGTGGGGATGGCATTGTGCTCGATGAGGGCCAACAGCACCTGGTCATAACCGACATAAACACCCGGCACCACGGCAGAGGCCGTGGTACAGCTGTCGAAATCATGCAGCAGAAACAACGCCGACGGCAGCACGGGACCACCCAGGAACATCGGAGCCTCACTGTGAATCTCATCCACCAGCTGCCCGACAGTATAGGGTATTTTGTGATTGATGATCAAACCGGCCACATGATCCTTCTCATAATCTGTGAGCAGCACCACCGAACGATTGAAGAAGGAGTCGTTGTAGTACGGCACGGAAATCAGAATCCGGCCTGCCATCAGGCCGAACTCTGTCGGTTTCACTTTCAGAAGGTCATGTTGGTACGGCATGGTCAACGAAAATCAGTCAAGGGTCTCTTTTTTATCGTAATTATAAATCTCACGGCAAAGGGCATCGTATTTCTGGTAGATCACCTTGCGCCGCAGCTTCATCGTCTGCGACAGTTCACGCCCGATAATCCACTCGTCCGCCACCACCCGATAGCGTTTTATCCGCTCATGTTCGGCTAATGTGCGGTTCACATGCTCCACCTCGTAGTTCATGGTTTTAACAAAGAGTTCGTCATTCATTATCTCCTCCCGGGATGCGGGGATGGCCTGTTTGCGGTTTTTGTACAACTCCTCAAATGCACTAAAGGAGGGAACAATGATGGCCGACGCAAACTTCTCATTCTCCCCTATCACCATAACATTCTCGATATAAGGCGATTCGTGCAGCTTGCTCTCCACCACCTGCGGAGCGATGTATTTGCCCAAAGAGAGTTTGAAAATCTCTTTTTTGCGGTCGGTAATCTTCAGGAAACGCCCCTCCACCAATGTACCAATGTCGCCGGTATGGAACCACCCCTCCTCGTCAATCACCTGTTTTGTATATTCCTCATCCTTATAATATCCCTTCATCAGGCAGGGACCTTTGGTAAGGATTTCGCCGTCTTCCGCCAGCTTAAACTCCACACCTTTCAGGATTTCACCTACACACCCCACTTTTAAAATATTGTCACGAGGACTGTTCACTGCAATCACGGGAGACGTCTCCGTCAGGCCGTAGCCTTCATACACGCGCATTTTTGCCGCGGTAAAGAGGCGGATAACCTTTTCGGGTATGGAGGAGCCTCCCGACACCACGGTCATCTCGTGACCACCAAGCACGTCGCGCCATTTCTTATACACCAATTTATCGGCGATATTATACCATAAAAGATATAACGGGGATTGGTTATAATTATCAAACTTCGTCCCGAAACGGAACGCCCAATAGTATATATATTTCTTCAATCCCTTCAGATCCTTACCCGCGCTGTACAACTTGTCATACATCATTTCAAACACACGCGGGACCGCGCAAAATCCGTCGGCGTGCATATCGTGCATATCCTTGGCGATGGTGGCCAAGCTGCCCGCATAGTAATGGCTTACGCCCATATATTGGTAATGATAGTTCACCGTACGCTCATAGACATGGCACAGCGGCAGGAAACTCAACATCTTGGCATGATAATCCAACAGCTGCAGGTTTTCCACAATCGGCAGGAAGTTGTTGCAGATATTGCCGTGCGAGAGCATCACGCCCTTGGCCTTGCCGGTGGTTCCCGATGTATAGATGATGGTGGCGATATCGTCGGTGGAGATGGTCCGCTTGTTCTCTGCAATCACCGGGGCCCACTTGTCGCGGTTAGCCTTGCCCAACTCCACCAGATCCTCTAAGGACGGGAGGCCGGGGATTTTGTCGATGGCATACACCAACGGATGCTGTTCCACCTCCGGCAGCACAGGCTCCACATTGCGGTAGATGGATTCGATGCCAATGACGATGCATTTGCAGTCGCAGTGATTGAGGATATGCTTGTAGTCTTCGGCATTCAGTGTCGGATAAACAGGCACATGGACCATGCCGGCCAGCATAATGCCCATATCGAGGAAGTTCCATGCCGGACGGTTGCGCATGACGGTGGCAATCTTGTCGCCTCTTTCAAAACCTAATTCCAAAAACGCCGAGGCAAAATTATGTGCATATTCCACATAATCCTGAATACTGTAAGTTTTCCAGCCGTTGCCGTCACGTTTGGCAAAGAAGTCAGGTTTTTCATATTTGGATGAAATCACATCCAAAATATCAAAGAGTCTGGTAGGTCTCATAGGCAATTATTAAGTTTGCAAAGATACATTTTTTAATTGCGCTGTCAACACAAAAAAATAAGCGGCCAAAACGACCGCTTATTTTCCATATATTATAAAAATGTACAAACTCGATTAGAGCAGGTGGACAGCCACGGTAAGACCGGCCATCACGATGGAAACCATGCTCATCAGCTTGATGAGGATGTTGAGGGACGGGCCGGAGGTATCCTTGAAAGGATCGCCTACGGTGTCGCCCACGACCGTTGCCTTGTGATTGTCGGAGCCCTTGCCGCCGAAGTTGCCTTCCTCGACGAACTTCTTGGCATTGTCCCATGCGCCACCGGCGTTAGCCATGAAGATAGCCAACACGAAGCCGGCACCCAGACCGCCAACCAGCAGACCAAGTACGCCAGCCACGCCGAGAATCAGACCCGTGACAATGGGAGCCAAAATAGCGAGGATGGACGGCAGAAGCATTTCGCGCTGAGCGCCCTTCGTGGAGATAGCCACGCAGCGTGCGTAGTCAGGCGTACCCTCACCGGTGAGGATGCCCTTGATCTCCTGGAACTGGCGACGCACTTCCTCCACCATCTTCTGGGCGGCACGACCCACAGCATTCATCGTGAGACCGCAGAACAGGAAGGCCATCATAGAACCGATGAAGACACCCACGAGCACCTTCGGGTTCATCAGGGAGACATTGTAGTATTCCAT
>JAIKYR010000072.1 GCA_024682995.1 Bacteroidales bacterium
AAACATCTGCCGCAGTCCGATGGCTGAGTTCGTGATGAAGCGGAAGGTGGAAGAGCGTGGTCTCTCCGCCCAATTCGAGATTGCCTCCGCCGCCACAAGCCGCGAGGAAATCGGCAATCCCGTATATCCGCCCGCACGCAGGATGCTGCAGGCGCACGGCTTCTCCTGCGCTGGCAAGACCGCCCGCCAGATGACACGTGCCGACTACGAGCATTACGACTATATCATTGCCATGGACCGTAACAACCTGCGGAATATGCAACGTATTATCGGACAAGATGTTGCTGGTAAAATCTCGCTGTTAATGGATTATACGGACACCCCGCGCGACGTGGCCGACCCCTGGTACACTGGCGATTTCCAGGCCACGTGGGATGATGTGCAGGAAGGGTGCGACAGACTTCTGGACTTCATTTGCGGGAGATAATTGCGGCAAGCATCAAAACGGCACCAGCATGAGATACCACAACAGATTCATAACATGTTGTGGAAAACTATTTTTTCATATCTTTGCTGCCTCAAAATCACTTTTTGATTTTCATCTTTTTTAAACAGTATAAGCAATGAACACCGAACTTTCAAAAGAAGAATTCCTCCTGTTGGTGACGCTGTATGCGGCCAACATTGATGGCAGAATCCAACCCGAAGAATGGCAGTCGATTCGGGAGAAATATGATATAGAAAAGATTCGGCAGATGCGCCGCCGGTTTGAGAAGATGAGTGATGCCGAGATTCTCGAATGTATTGAGCAGAACAAGCATCGTCTGCTGACCTCCGATGCCGACCGCCAGCAGCTGATGGATGAGTTGCATCGTATCGTGGAGTCTGACGAAAAAAACTCTCCCGTAGAAGTCTATTTCCTCAATGTCGTGGAGCAGCTTCTGGCTTAAACAAAAACCATTTTCACAGGATTGTTTATTTTTTCTAGCTAATGACACTCCAGTTGGTGTCGCGGTCGATAAGCTGCGACACCTTTTCTGATAGACGCTGATTCTCGGGTAGGGAGAGGTCGGGGTCGCGCTCCAGCACTTGAATGGCTAGGTTGCGGGTATAGCTCACCAGCCTTTCGTCTTTAGAGATGTCAGCAATTTTGAAGTCGAGCATGCCGCTCTGCTGGGTGCCTTGGATGTCGCCAGGCCCGCGCAGTTGGAGGTCGAAGTTGGCAATCTCGAAGCCATCGTTGGTCTGTACCATGGCATTGAGCCGCTTCCGGCTCTCGGCGGTGAGTTCATATTTGGACATGAGGATGCAGTACGACTGGTTGCCGCCGCGCCCCACGCGGCCGCGCAACTGGTGCAGCTGCGAGAGGCCGAACCGCTCGGCGTTCTCAATCACCATCACCGTGGCGTTGGGCACGTCAATGCCTACCTCAATGACGGTGGTGGAAAGCAAGATCTGCGTCTCATTGCGGGCAAACCGCTGCATTTCATAATCTTTCACTTCCTGCTTCATCTTGCCGTGTACAATACCGATGGCGTACTGGGGCAGTGGGAAGTCGCGTTCCATGGCCTCGTAGCCTGCCATAAGGTCCAGCAGATCCATCTTTTCCGATTCCTTAATTAACGGATATACCACGAATACCTGACGTCCTTCAGCAATCTGCTCTTTCATGAAGCCGAACAGGCGTAGTCGGTCTTTTTCATACAAATGTTTGGTGATGATGGGTTTGCGTCCTTGTGGCAGCTCGTCGATGACCGACACGTCGAGGTCGCCGTAAAGGGTCATGGCCAGCGTGCGGGGGATGGGCGTGGCCGTCATCACGAGGATGTGCGGCGGTACAGCACTCTTGCGCCACAGTTTGGCCCGCTGCTCCACCCCGAAACGGTGCTGTTCGTCGATGACCACCAGTCCGAGATTCTGGAACTGCACGTTGTCCTCAATCAGGGCGTGCGTGCCGATCAGGATATCCACATCACCGTTCTCCAGGCCCGCCAGTATTTGTCGCCGCTTGGCTGTCTTGGTGGAGCCGGACAGAAACTCCACCCGCAGTCCTAAGGGCGCCACCTGTCGGCTGATTTTCTCGTAATGCTGGGTGGCCAGGATTTCGGTGGGGGCCATTAGGCAGGACTGGTAGCCGTTGTCCTTGGCTATCAGCATGATGAAAAGGGCGATGATGGTTTTCCCGCTGCCCACGTCGCCTTGCAGCAGCCGGTTCATCTGATGCCCGCTGCCCAGGTCGGCACGAATTTCACGGATGACCCGCTTTTGGGCATTCGTCAACTCGAAGGGCAGATAGTTTTTATAAAAAGTGTTAAAATAATGTCCTACGGTCGTAAAACGGTGACCGTGGGTCTTCTTTGTGTTGATCTGTTTCAGTTTCAGCATCTTGAGCTGAAGGAAAAAGAGCTCGTCGAATTTGAGTCGCAGGGTGGCGCGGGACAGTTGTTCGTGGCTTTCGGGGTAGTGGATCTGGCAGAGCGCGTCGCGCAGGGGCATCAGGTGCAGCTGGCGGAGCATCTCCTCTGGCAGCGTCTCGGGAATCACGTCGTGGACAACTGGCAATAGGTTAGCGATGATTTTGGCCAACGCCTTGGAATCCAAGGTTTTCTTCTTGGCCAGGTCGGAGGTGTTGTAGAGAGGTAGGAAGGCCATCGGTACCTGCGATTCCTGCTGGGCGTTGGGATCTATCAGCTCCGGGTGCGTCATGTTCCAATGCCCGTAATAGAGCGTAGGTTTTCCGAAGATGATGAACTCGTGCTTTTTCTGCAACAGCTCCTGCACCCATTTGATGCCGTTGAACCAGACCAGCTCCAAGGTGCCGCTCTCGTCGGTGAACTGGGCGGTGAGGCGCTTGCCGCGCTGCTGACCCACCACCTGCAGGTTCGAGATGCGCCCGCGCAACTGGATGTAGCTGCCGTCCTCCACAATGTCGGCCACCTTGAAAACCTGCGACTTGTCCACATGACGGTAGGGATAATAGTGCAGCAGGTCGTCAAAGGTGTGGATGTCGAACTCCTTCCGAAATACCTCGGCGCGCTTCGGTCCCACACCTTTCAGAAATTCGATGGGTGTCTTCAGTATGTCGTATTCTGCAGCCATGGCTGTTATGCTTGGAGTTCACTTTTTAACGGGAGCAAAAATACGAAAAAATGTTGATTTTTTCCGCACCTTTTGTTTTCAACAATCAACTTGGAATGTTTATTTTTGTACCTTTACCGCCCGAAAAAAGTCACACGTCACATGTTCCCGGTTGGCACAATTTTTGATGTATTCTGGGCCTAAATTGTCTGAATATGAAACCTAAAATTACGTTGTCGGTAGATAAAACCCGTGTCACGGAAGGCGATGTCGTGGAGTTGAAATGGTCGTGCGAGAATGTTGATTCCGTGCAGTTTACATTGGATAACGGATACAAAGCGAACACCATCCCAGTGGAATCTTCTGGCACTAAAAAGTTCCGTCTCAATCGTTCCAAAGGCCGTACACATTTGGTCATCAGTGCCACATTGAACGGGAAAACTTATTATGAATCCGTTCGTGTGCGGGTGCGCAAAATGAAAGCCACAAAGGCGGAGAATGTGTACGACTATACCGGCACCCGGGGAGTGCGTCATAATGGAATTAGGACCACCTGGTGGAACATCAAATCGAGATTCCGGATGACATGGGAACATCTGCCTGAGAACAAACGTTTGGCTTATAAGATGTTGCTTTCTCTGCTTCTGATTCTGACGGTGTCGGCATTCTGGCCGCCTTTCTTCAGAATAGCTTCGTTTCTGCTGATAGGCTATCTCTTTTGGGTGATATTGAAGAGGTAGTTTTGGAAAAAACAGAAACCTTTAGGGATGAGGACGGAATCTGCTTTTGCGATAAGATGTTCCGTCGTTGATGTTTAAGTACACAACACGTACAAATCCTCGCGGGGGTTGATGCACAGCACGGGGAACTGCTGCGGGTTGGCGATGATTTTCCGCTCCCGCGGACCGGTGAGCCAATCGCCCAACGTGCGGTAACCCGTCATCATGGCCACGGAAAGGGTGGCCCCCAATGATTCTGCATAGGTGATGGAGAACAAGTCCATATTGCGGGGCGGCTTTACGTTGTGCATTTCGTATTTGATGTCGAGATTCTGATAGAGTTTCTCTACAAAAGCAACATTATCAGTTACTTGTTTTTTTAATCCGCTATCTTGATAGTCGGGATACACGATGTGGATGGCAGCCTGGTAAAAGCGGCTGAAATAGCCGGCCCAGAGGGCTTTCTCCTTCGACTGCCGCTCAATGTCGAGGGGCAAAACCACTTGTTGGAACGCTGTTTCTGTCGGAAGTGTGCGTCCGACCGTCATGACAGGCAGTCGTGAGGGCTGGATGAAGCGGACCGCCTGCCGGACATGGAAAAGTCCGTCTTCCCTGTCACGCGCCACCCCGATGACAAACATGATGGTGTTGGTTTTTTCCGCGTAGGAATAGAGGATTTCCGGAAAAAAATAACCCTCGGGGAGAATCAGGTTTTCAGAAGCAGAAGATTGGATTTCCGTCTCGGAAAGTGTCGTTTGCACTTTGTCTTCCAGAGTGAAGCCGAAGCGGGTGACCACCGTTAGGGAGGCGCCGAAGATGCGGGCCAGCACATGACCATAGGCCAGCGCCGACCGCCCATAGTCCGATGCATCGGCGATGGCGATGATGTTCAGTTTCTTCTGATGGTCAACAGGTTCGTGAATTTCCATTAGGCGTGCAATCCTTTTACATTCGGTTTGGCGGGTACATATTCTTTAAGGTAGAACGGCTCGAAATAGGCCACATTGGCAAAATCCTGCTGCTGCCATTTGTGGAGGGCCGACGGAAGCAGGTAACGGGCCGACAGTTCGAAGTCAGCAAAACGGGCGTTGGATGAGCGGGCTAATAATTCCTTGCATTTGGGCATCCCGTTGCCGCAGAATACCACGGTCTGATCGGCCAGCAAGTCGCGATAGGATTCATCGTCCACAATGACCGGAGCCACCTCATCAAGGAGTTGCAGTTGCCGGTCGTAGCGGGCGGCGAAGACCTCCATCCGCCGGGCGTCAATCATGGGAACAATCTGGAAATCATCGATGTCTGATGGCAGATGCTGCAATGCCCCTTGGGCCAGACTCTCCAACGTGCTGACTGTCAGCACAGGAATCTCCAACGTGTAGGCGAAACTCTTCGCTGTGGAAACGCCAATGCGCAACCCCGTGTAAGACCCCGGACCGATACTGACGGACACGGCATCCAAATCGCATGGGTTGAGGCCCGCTTCTTTTAGCACATGGTCAATGTAGGGTAGCAGGTTCTTGGAGTGCGAGTTTCCGTCACGCCCTTCGCAAACACCCAGCAGCGTGTCGCCACGAGTCAAAGCCACCGAGCACACCTCCGTAGCGGTTTCAATATGTAGCAGAATAGGTTCTTCTTTCATAAAAAACAAACATTAATGTATTATGGCAGACGATACAGGATCTCGTGCGATTTGAGTCGTATTTGGCTTTTGGATAATTTGTTAGGATAACAAGACGGATATACGCGGTTGGAGAGGAACACGTAAATCAGTTTGGTGTCCGGATCGCACCATACGACGGCTCCGGTGAAGCCCTGGTGCCCGAAGATGCGCTTGCAAGCCTTGGCTGGCACAATGGAGGATGTGCCCGGGGCTTTGGGCGTATGGAATCCCAGTCCGCGTACATTGCATTCATGCAACGGATACATGCTGGTGAACAGCCGCACCGTCTCTTCCGACAGCAGGCGCCGGCCTTTAAAGATCCCGCCATCCATCAGCATCTGGAAGATGTCGGCCAGCTCTTCCGCTGTGGTGAAGAGTCCGGCATTGCCGGCATTGCCGTTCATGAGCGCGGCGGTCTGGTCGTGTACATAGCCTTGCACCACCTGCTTGCGGAAATCCAAATCCTTTTCCGTGGGGGCGATATCTTCCTTGCTGAAGCCGTGTGCAAGCGGGTTGAAACAGGTGTGTGTCAGGCCCATAGGAGTGTAATATTGCTCGGCAAGGTATCGGTCCATTGGCTGGCCCGTAATTTGTTCCACCATATCTTTCAGAAGCAGGAAGTTGAGGTCGCTGTACAGATACTGGTGCTGCCCGAGTTTGCAATGGGCGATGAAGTGACGCATGGTGTCGGGATAGTCGTTGCGCAGATACAGGTCATCGGCCACTTTGATTTCGAAGTTGGGTGTTTTGTACGGGCGCAGATAAGCCTCTTTCCCTTGTATGTCTTTATAAAAAGGTATAAATGCCGGCAGGCCTGATGTGTGGGTCAGCAACTCGGCCAAAGAAAGATGGGCTTTATTCGTGCCTTTCAGATAGGGCAGGTATTCTCCGATATGGTCGGTGAGTTGGATTTTCTTTTCATCATAGAGCTTCATCACCGCCAGGGTGGTGGCGGCTACCTTGGTGATGGAAGCCACATCAAACATCGTTTGGGTGGTCATCTTGTTCTGGTGGTCGTAGGTATAATATCCGAAAGCCTTATGGTATAAAGTCTTGCCATCTTTCACGGCGATTACCGCACAGCCGGGGTAAACTTGGTCGCGGATACCGTTTTCCAGCATACGGTCGAGGGCTTGGGTGAGCGTGTCGGGCAGGAGCGAGAAGTTGGCAGGCTCCTTCTTGTCCACGATGCCTGCGCCGGCAGGGTAGGCGTCAATGCTGACAGGCAGGGTTCCCTCGCAGCGTCGCTCGCCAAAGCAGGCTTCGATGGCGCTCTGCACACTGTTCGGCGTGGCCTGGTAGGTGACCATCAGGGCTTCATAGTCCGACAGGTCGCCGAAATAGTTCAAGGCATACGGGTTGTTGGTGTGAATCAGGACCGTCTGTTTTTCGTGGGCAATCCAGTTGAGCTGGCTCACCATGTTGGCGTCCACCCCGTATTTGGAACCGGCCAGCTGGTTGGACCCGCCATACACAATCACCACGCGCTTGTATGGGGCGATGGCCTCTTTCATTTTTTGGCAAAAGAGGTCGGCGTTTTTCGTGGGCACCGACTTGGGTTGGTTAATGAAAACCATGTTGTGTGTTTCGGCAATACGGCGGTATTCTTTATTGTATTCTGTCCTGCCGATGCTCAAAAACGCCACGCTGTCGGCTCTTGCTGTGTCTTTCTCGAGGCTGAATGGTAGAAAATGGTCCTCGTTTTTCAAAAGGGTAACGGCCTTCTGTTCAATGCTGTTGTTGATGCGGACGGCGTTTTCGGTGTTCATGCGTTTTTTCACGGAGGCCACATCCACCGGCTGGCTGTCGAGCAGCCCTGTGCTCTCCTTGAATTTCAGAATGCGCATGCAGCGGTCGTTGATCAGCTCTACGGGAACGATGCCGCTGTCCACCGCTTGACGGATAGCCTGGATGGCCAACGAGGGGGTATTCGGCAGCAGCAGGATATCCACGCCGGCCAGCAGGGCCCGGATTTCGACATCACCCTCGAAGCGGTTCTGTTTGCGCACACCCTGCATCTCCATGCCGTCCGTGATAATAAGGCCTGAGTAGCCATATTCGCGTTTCAGCAGTTCGGAGACAATGGGGAACGAGAGCGAGGATACCGAGTTGGGTGTGGAATCCAGCGATGGCACGTTTAGATGGGCAACCATCACCATGTCCGTGTTTCCGTTTATGAGTTGTCGATACGGGTATAATTCCAGTTCGTCAAGTTCGATGCGGCTCTTCCGGATGACGGGCAGACCGAGATGGGAGTCCGTCTCCGTGTCACCGTGCCCGGGGAAGTGCTTGAGACACCCGATGATGCCGCCGTCCTGCATTCCGCTGAGGTAGAGGAAGGCCTTCCGGCAGACTTTCTCGCGGCTTTCGCCGAACGAGCGGCTGTTGATGACGGGGTTTTTCGCGTTGTTGTTGATGTCCACGCAGGGGGCAAAATTGAGATTCACCCCGATGGCGCGGCACTGGGCCGCCACCTCCAAACCCATCTTGTAAATCAGCGTGTCGTTGACGTCCGACAAGGCTCCCATGGTCATCTGGCGGGGAAATGCCACGCAGCTGTCCAAACGCATGGCAGGTCCCCACTCGCCGTCAATGGAGACGAACATCGGGACTTTGCTGAGTGCCTGCATCTGGTTGGTGAGTCCTGCCTCCCACACCGGCCCGCATTTCGGGACTTTGAAGAAACATACTCCGCCCGGCTGGTATTGGGCGATGTCGTTCAGCATCTTGAGGTTGTCGGCGGCAGTACCCGTGGTGTTGACGCGCACAATCATCAGCTGCGCGATCTTCTCCTCCAAGGTCATCTTCGAGAACAGCTCCTCCGCCAGACCGGATTGGGATTTCACCGCCAGCATCGGAAGCAGGCATACGAAAAGAAGGACGATGCGCCTCATGCCTTAAAAGACTTTCGGTTCGTACAGACCCTGTTCGTTGATCAGGATGAAGTCTGACAGAACGTAGGGCGTATCGTCCGCGCCGAACTCGGAAGGACGGGCGATTTTCACCTCCCGCGTGTTCCAGTTGACAGCCAATTCCACATCCGTGGCATATTGCGTGTGATGAGCAAGATATTCTTTTACAGCATTATACAACTCATCGCTGATTTCGTGAAAACGATCGGTATTATCCATAGGTTAACGGTTTTATTTTCAATAAGAAATTTTAATATCAAATTGCGCTGCAAAGATACAAAATCGGGGGCATCAACCATGAACTTTTTTGTATTTTTGCACCTGTCAATACCAAAGCCGCAATGAACACGAAAATCAACATCTTCGTCATCCTCGCAAGCCTCCTTGTGCTTGTCGGATGCCGCAACAAATCCAACAAAGAGGAGACCAAAGACGACAATTTCGTCGATTATCCTGTCGTTATTCTGCCTGATACGCTCCATACCAGCGTGTCGGACCAGTACACCCTTTATCCGCTTTCGGAAGATTTCATGGACCGCTTTTTTGAAAAGGCGCAGACCTATATCGGCAGTCATGTGCAGGCCAAGGCTGAATTCCCCACGGAGTGGGGTGTGCGCTGCAAGGAGCGTCTGCCCGAAGGTCGCGAGTTGTGGCTGCTGCAGTCGCAGTCGCGGGAGTGGATGTACCTTGTCATCACCTCCGGTTTCGGCACCCAGCGCATTCTCGACCTGTTGCCCGTGTCCGTCAATGTGGCCATCCAGAAACAGGATGTGCTTGAAACAGAGCTGTGGAACACGTACCGTCAAGCCGACGGTAACACGTACACCGTCACGAAAGAGTACGAGTGGATCAGATCCCTCACCAAGGCCACCAAACAGGGCTTCATGGAGGATCCGGAGAAATACCACCGAAAATCCATCGTCAGCGAGCAGTTTGTCATCAACTCCTCCGGACGGTTCGAGATGGTGGAGATTGCCGACACTCTTCCCGATTACGATGCCGTCATATTTTTCTATAACAGAAATGAAAAACCCGAAATGTGGGACGAATGCATTCCGCGTTTGCAGGCTTTCTGCGAGGAGAACCACGTGCTTTACGAAGAGGTGTACCAGAATTACCAGCAGATTACCGTGCGCGATTTTGACATGACCTCGCAGTTCGATTGTGACATCACCCCATATATCAGCGGGATGTCGTGTGGCATGGTGATGTTCAAGAAGGGCGAAGCACCCAAATCGGTCAACTTCGGCAGTTTCGAGTACATGCAGATGTGTATGAGGCGCTATTTCAGGATCAGCAACCCGGCGATGTTATGATGGGGCGATTCCGCACGGCGTTGGAGGAGCTGACGGGCGGGGCCGATGGCTACCGTTACCTGTTGGCGGTGAGCGGTGGGGCCGACTCCACCGTCATGGCACACCTGTTCCATGAGGTGGGGCTGGATATGGCCATTGCCCATTGCAACTTTCATCTCCGGGGCGAGGACTCCAACCATGACATGCGTCTGGTGCAACAGCTGGCCGGACAGATGAACGTGCCACTCCTCCTTCGTGAATTCGATACCATTGGCATCCAGAAGGATTCCGGCCTTTCCATAGAGATGACAGCCCGAAAGCTGCGCTACGACTGGTTTGACGAAATAGGCAAGGATTACGATTTTATCGTGACCGCCCATCAGGCCAACGATGTGGCGGAGACCCTTTTGCTCAACTTATGTCGTGGCACTGGCCTTAAAGGCTTGGCCTCCATCCCCTCGAAGAATGGGAAAATCATCCGCCCGATGTTACAGTTCACCGCTGACGAAATCCGCGAGTATGCCCATCAGCACAGGATACCCTTCGCCATCGACTGCACTAACGCCGACGAGTCCATTAAACGCAACCGCATACGGCACTCGGTACTTCCCCAGCTCGCTGACCTGAACCCCAACATCATCCATACATTTTCCAAAAACTGCCATATCTTCCGCCAGCAGTATGGTTTTTATCGGAAACAGATGGATGAAATCATGAATAAAATACGAATTCCAACGGATCAAGGCGTTCAAATCAATATTCATGCGTTGGGCGAACATCCTTGTAAAAGCCTTATTCTCTATGAATTGTTAAATGATTATGGATTTACGACCGAGGTAGTGGAAGAGATAGCGCGCAACCCGCAAGTCCAAAGCGGTACCCGGTATTTGTCGCCCACGCACACGCTTCTCGTCAACCGGGATCATTTTCTGGTTCGGCCCAACAAATTGGAACAAAACAAGATAATCGAGATCCATTCGGTTGAGGAGCTGGAAAATCATTTTCGGGTGGAGCATTGCACGGCAGAAGAGTCTATCCAATACCCGAAAAACAACCGTACGCTTTTCATTCCGGAGGAAAAGCTCATATTCCCATTGACGCTGCGCCATTGGCACCATGGCGATTTCTTCTACCCCTTGGGAGGGAACGGCAAACAAAAACTCAGTGACTTCTTCTCCGACCATAAAATCAACGTTTTCCAAAAACAGGAAGTACAACTTCTCTGTTCAGGCAACGCCATCATCTGGATTGTCGGGTTCCGTTCCGATGAACGCTATAAAATCAATTCTTCCACTAATTATTATAAAATTTCCATCAAATGAACGATTCCAATTCGAATATAAAACAACCCAAGCGTGGAATCCTGTTGTGGATTCTGTCCATTTGTACCATGATTCAGGCGGGCAACAACATGCTGCTTTATGCCCTGTTCCTCTTGTTCCCGGACAAGATGGGGCAGGCGGTTGGCAACTTGACGCAGGTGCCCTTTTTTGATGATGCGGCTTTTAAGGAGGTAATCCAGATACTCCAATCTGTTGCCGGATGGCAGTATGCTCTGCTGATACTGGTGGAAATGGCTATTTTTGCCGGAGCACTGATTATGCTTTGGAAGCTAAAACCCATAGGCTTTCACATTTACACAATCGGGCAAATAGGGCTTTTCTGCATTCTCAACTTCGTCATTGGCGGCAAGTTGATGATGACATGGGAGGCCATCATTTGGACCATATTCATCGTCCTGCTTTTTGCCTCCCAGCTCAAATACATGCGCAAGCCTGACGAAAATACTCAAGAACAATAATTATTTTTACAAAAACAATCTGACACGTATGAACCGGAATGATTTTCCCATATTGGACCAACAAGTGTATCACAAACCGCTGGTGTATTTCGACAATGCCGCTACCACACAGAAGCCGCTGCCGGTTATGGAGGCCTTGTCGGATTATTACAGGAGCATCAATAGCAACATCCATCGCGGTGTGCATTTCTTGAGCCAGAAGGCTACCGAAGAGTTCGAGGTGGCCCGCCGGACGGTCCAGCAGTTCATCCATGCGGCGCACGATTACGAGGTTATCTTCACCCGTGGGGCCACGGAATCCATCAACTTGGTGGCGGCCTCGTTTGGCCGGACGTATATCCAATCCGGTGACGAGATCCTCATTTCTGAGATGGAGCACCACTCCAACATCGTGCCTTGGCAGTTTCTGTGCGAAGACCGCGGCGCGGTACTCAAAGTGCTGCCGTTCCAGGACAACGGCGAGTTGTGCATGCAGCAGCTGGAGTCCTTGATTACCCCGAAGACAAAGATCATCGCTATCACTCACGTGTCCAATTCGTTAGGCACGATAAACCCGATTCGGGAGATTATACGCATGGCCCACGCGCACGATGTTCCCGTTATGGTGGACGGAGCTCAGGCGGTGGCCCATTGTCCCGTGGATGTGCAGGAGTTGGATTGCGATTTCTACTGTTTCTCCGGCCATAAGATGTACGGCCCGATGGGTATCGGTGTGATGTACGGTAAGGAAAAATGGTTGCGGGAGTTGAAACCCTATCAGGGTGGTGGTGAGATGATCAGCAATGTGACGTTTGAGAAGACCACCTATAACGACCTTCCCTTCAAATTCGAAGCGGGCACACCGGCCGTGGGTGACGTTATCGGACTTCGGAAAGCCATCGAATACATGCAGCAGGTCGGGGTGGAAAAAATTGCAGAATATGAAGAGGGCTTGCGACAATACGCCACTCAACAGCTGTTGCAGATAGAGGGCCTTCGCATCATCGGACAGGCTAAGGAGAAGGCGGCTGTTATTTCATTTCTGGTGGGAGACATCCACCCGTATGATATGGGCGTACTCCTTGATCATCAGGGAATTGCTGTGCGCACGGGCCACCACTGCACCCAGCCGGTGATGAACCATTACCAGATTCCGGGTACCGTACGCGCCTCGTTTGCCCTGTACAACACCCAAGAAGAAATCGACCGTCTGGTAGAAGCCGTTCGCAAAGCGAAAACTATGCTGGAATAGAGGAGTCTTTTTTTGCGAATATTTTTGTATCTTTGCAGCTCAATAATTTAAAATTCAAAACAATGAAAAGACTATTCCCAATCTTTCTGCTTATCGTGTTAGGCTTTTCAGCCTGTACCACGGGTGAAGGTTCCAAGTATGCCGGCAAATATTCGGGTACTTTCACGTTCATAAAAGACGGCCATACCAAAGACGGTTCGGTACGCATTACGAATAACCCCTTGTCCCAGAATGGTGTGTTGCTGTACGCTTGCCTTCCCTTGGAGTATGTCTCTACGGGTGTGTATAGAGCCAATAGTGACAATGTGGAATATATGAAAACGATTCTCGAAGCCATCGTGGGCGGCAGTAATTATATAGATGCCACTTCCGAAGCGGTGAAAAACATTAAGGTAGAGACGCTGTTTTCAGGCAATTATATGGAGATGACCGTTTGGTATGAAATCCAGATTCTCGGCACATTGACTACCCGAGTGGAAATCATCACATTCACGGGTTCGAAATAAAAGGTTTAAGCTATTTTTTTGATTGTAGAGACGTGCCCAGGTGCGTCTCTACAATCATTTATTATATATGTAAAACAAAAATGCCGTTGAAATCCGTTCTTCCGCTACTGCTGCTTTTGGTTACGGTGTGTTGCCGTGCCCAGGACACCCTTGCGCCTGCGGATGTGACGGTTTTCTATTATCCTTCTGGGGTGAAGTCCAGTGAGGGCCGCATGGTCAACGGAAAACCCGACGGCTGGTGGCGTTCGTACAATGAAAACGGACAACTGGTATCGGAGGGCAACCGGAAAGATTTCCTGTTGGACAGCCTTTGGACATTTTATGCAGGAGGAAAACCTTATCTGACAATTAATTACAAAGCAGGGGAGAAGCACGGTGAACAGATTCAATACAGTCCGAAGGAGTACACCAAAACCCAATGGCGGCACGACACCATCGTGGGCACGGTGAACACCTACGACCAAGCCGGCTGGCTGAAACGGACCGTGCCCTACGAGGCTGGCAAGCCCCACGGACTGGCCAAGGAGTACAACCAAGAGGGTAGGGTGGTGGCCATTACCTCCTATTACCATGGCGTGATGAGCCGTAGCGAACGCATCAACCGTATCGACGATTTCGGCTACAAACAGGGCAACTGGAAATATTTCTGGCCTAACGGGAACATTCGCCTGGAAGGCACCTACCTCAACGACAAGAAAAATGGTTTCTTCAAATATTATGATGAAAACGGAAATTTCCTGTCGGTAGAAAAATACGATCACGATGAGCTGGTGAAGGATGCCAAGGAGACCCGCCAATTAGACAAACGTACGGCCTACCATTCCAATGGAAGACCTTCTATCGTAGCAACTTACTACCAAAACAAGCCTGAGGGTATCCGACGCGAGTTTGACACCGCCGGCCATATCACCAAGGGGTATGTCTTCGCCGACGGCATTCTCCGCTACGAGGGCATCACTGACATGAATGGGCTGCGCCAAGGCCTCTGGAAGGAGTATTATCCCAGCGGCGAACTGCGCTCGCAGGGACGCTACAAGAACTCCCGCCCCATCGGTGAATGGCGTTTCTTTTTTGAGGATAAAACGGTGGAAATCCAAGGCGAATACAACAGCAAAGGCCAGAAAACCGGTGAATGGATCTGGTTTTATCCAAACGGAGACACCATGTCGAAGGCGACATACGATGACGGCGATCTTGATGGCGAGTATGTAGAGTATGATGAGCACGGAAAACCACTGGTCAAAGGAAAGTTTGTGGCTGGATTAGAGGAGGATAACTGGTATTACCGGAACGGCACCTCCGAGGAGACTGGCAAATACGAGGGTGGCAGAAAAGAGGGTTTGTGGACCACTACCTACGAGCCCGGCAAAGTGGCCTTCAAAATCCAATACCGGCAGGATGTCCGCGACGGGAAATACACTGCCTATTGGGAAAACGGCAACGTGAAAGTTTCCGGAAAGTATGAGAATGGCCTTCAGGAAAGCGTCTGGTCCTATTATAACGAAGAGGAAATACAGTTTTTAACCACTTTGTTTAAAGAGGGAAAAGAATTAAAATGGAATAACTATACAATAAAATGACGGTTGCGAAATTTACTTGCATAAAATATAAAATCGGGTTGTTGTTGATTTTCGTGTGTATGTTAATGTCAAACATATACGCGCAGAATGTCACTTCCAGCAGTCAGGACTCTACCGTGGGTCAGAATGAATCCGAACTGACGAATGCTGCCATCAACCGCGAAATGGTTCTGATGGATTCCATGTTGAATGTGTGGTATGTGAAAAACGAACTTAAAAAGGGCAATTCTGTTCTTTCCAATCTGAAGGACGACACTAGCGCCTACGACAACAACGATTCGATGATTTTCAAACGGTTGTCGCGTATTGTGACGGCGGTGCCGTTGGCTTACAACGACAAGGTGAAACGCTTCATCGAGCTCTATTCGGTGCAAAGGCAGCGTTCCTCGTCGGTTATTTTAGGACTGGCCCAATATTATTACCCTTGGATGAAAGAAATCTTCGACAAGTACGATGTGCCGGAGGAGTTGGTCTATATTACCATCATCGAGTCGGCGTTGAATCCTCAGGCGGTCTCATCAGCGGGTGCCACCGGAATATGGCAGTTCATGTACGGTACGGGCAAGCTGTATGGCTTGGAAGTCAACACGTTTGTGGATGACCGTCGTGACCCCTACAAGGCCACTGATGCCGCCGCCCGCCATCTCCGCGACCTGTATAAGATCTTCAACGACTGGGGCCTGGCCATCTCTGCCTACAACTGCGGGACTGGCAATGTTCGGAAGGCTATCCAGCGGTCGGGTGGTAAGACGAACTTCTGGGGCGTGTCGCCCTATCTGCCCCGCGAAACACAGAACTATTTTCCTGCCTATATTGGGGCATTGTACATGATGACCTACCATAATCTGTACGGCATCAACCCGGCCCAGATATCAATCCCGACCAATGTGGACACCGTGATGGTGGACAAAGAGGTCCATTTCGAGCAAATTGCCGCTGTTTTGAATATCAGTTTGGATGAAATCAAATCCCTGAATCCGCAATACAAGAAGAATATTATCCCCGCTTACACGCAGCAGTTCCCGTTGCGCCTCCAATCCAATGATGTGATTCGCTATCTGGAAATGAAAGACTCCATTCACGCCTTCCGCTACGATGATTTCTTCAATCCAACTAAGAATCTGAATGTCACGACCAACGAAAATGGTGAGGTGGTGCAGGTAACGCCCAACAAATATCATACGGTGAAGAAGGGGGAAACCCTTTCGCGCATCGCGGCCAAGTACAAAGTGTCGGTCAACCACTTGAAATCGCTGAACCATCTGCGTAGCAATTCCTTGCGGGTAGGACAAAGACTGCTGGTTCGGAAGGGCACGACGATTGTGCGCCCCGTGACACCCGCTCCGGCGGTAGCCGACAGCACTAAGACCGTTTCGGATTCCGCATCCCTTGTAACGACAAATCCCACAATGCCCAATGACTCGGTGCGCACGCAGCCGGTGAAGCCGCAGGGAGATATCATTTATGTGGTGAAAAAGGGCGACACGCTCTCTTCCATTGGAAGGAAATATGGTGTTTCAGCGACGGAACTGGCCAAGTATAACCACATCACCAACGTGAACTCCTTGCAGATAGGTCAGAAAATCAAGATTAAGAGGTAATTGTTTTTAGGAGAAGTAAACTATCACACCGTCAAGGCTTTAACACTCTTGGAATCTGATAAACATAATCGGCAGTGTCCTGGATATAGAGACATTGGCTTCCTAAATGGAATGAACGGTATGCCGAAACAGGTAAGTCGCTGTCGTGATAGGTGTGCTGTTGCAAGTGGTAAAAACGCAGAATGCCGTTTTGCAGATAAACCAATTCGTCACCAACCATTTGTGCACAAATCGTATTAGGCAACATGATTTTTTGCTGAAAAGATCCAAGAATGTCAAACAGATAAACCCCTTTTGTGGTGTCTGTAAGCATGATGGTCTTTTCTTGTGAGGATTGCATCGAGGTGGGATGAAAATCACTTTCCATTTGGCAGTGCGTGGTGCCAGTAATGTTGAGTTGTAAATCGGAAAGGAGAAGTGTCTGGTTCTGATTGTCGTATAGTGCGATTTTGCTGGTGCCGGCCATGGCGGCCAACGAAATGGTGAACAAATTGTGGTCCAATAGGTTCAGTGTGTTTCCAATGGGTGACAGTTGGTTGTCGAGCAGGACGATGCAGGCTGCTTCTTGATAAAAAACCAGAATCTTGGAAGGATAGGAAGCATCAACATGGGTGATGGTTCCAAGCGACGGATTGCTATAGTTTCGCGCCAGATTGCCATCGCGGTCGTATTGCATTAAGGAAGGTCCGGACCAGGCATAAACATTGTCAAATAGATCGACGGTGTAATGCTCTAATGGATAGGGACTAAAAGGTCGTCGCTCTTGGGCGTTGGCGACACCCAGAGCGACGAAGGTATAGAGCAATATGAGTATTCTCTTCATGTAGGATTAGAATTTACAGCCGATGGTGGCCACAATTCTATGGGTGCTGTTTTCATACTCCACAGCGCTGGTGGCAGGGGCGTTGCTGTCGTACAGCCAGAAACTGTCTTTGCTGAGTTTCAACACGTATGCCAGATCGGCGAAGAAGTATTTGGACTTGAATCCCAGTCCGACAGAGGCGTAGTGGGCAGAACCGTTATACGGGCCGGAAGTGAGCTTGTAAGGACTGCTCTTGAAATTGTATCCGGCACGCAGGGCGAACTGCGGGGCAAGGTTGACTTCCGCACCCACGCGCACGGTGTGACAGATGCCGTATTTGTCCTTAACTGCTTGATTCTCCGTTGTGTAATTATATTCGTTAGAGTAGAGGTTGGCCATACCATAGTCGCAGAAGTTGTATTCGGCGGAGATGAAGGCGTGTTTTTTGATAAGGAATGTGGCTCCTACGTTGAATTTCAAGGGTGTGGTGAGCGAGAAGTTGCTGCGGTTGGTGTAGGACCAGGTGTTGGAATTAGTCCCGTCAAAGTACTGTGCCAGCAGCTCACGGTCATATGTGTCTTTGATTTTCCAGAAATAGGTCGGGGTTTGGAATCCGACACCAATACGGAGGAAGTTGATAGGCTGGTAGATGATGCCCAATTTGAGGTTGATGCCGCCGCCCGCGTCGCGCTGGGTGGATCTGGTCTGGAAAGAGGTTAAAAACAGGTTCGACTCCAGTGCATCGGGAAAAACTTCCGAATAGGTGATTTGTTCCTTGTAGTCGATGATGGGGATGCCCAAGCTGGCTCCGATATAGAGTTTGTCTTGGAAATTGCCGCCAAAGGTAAGCGAAATCTCGTCAATGGCACCGAATTGTTCCACGAGGGCGTTCTGATTGTTTGGGACTCCTTCAAGAGGACTATAGTATAGGTCGGTATAGCCGGGCAAAGTGTCAATGAGCCACGTGCTGAAAGCCAGACCCGCATCCCCGCCAAGTGCATTGTAAGGAGTGCCTTGGACGTGGCGTAAGATGGTGTTAACCATGGAGTTGTTTACATTTTGTGCATCGGCGCGGAAAGTGTTGTTGAAATCCATGATGCGGTTGTATCCGAAGCCGAACTGCCAGCTTTTCCAATTGGAGTTTTCAATTTTGCTGTTGATGACCAATCCGCACTCGGGTACCGTGTATTTGGGGTTTTTCGCGAAGGTGTTGGTCCCGTAGTATTTGGATGTGTTGTTCGAGAAAGCCAGCGACATGGGGGTGAGAGTCACCTCATGGCGTTTGTATAGGCCAATGGCGGCAGGGTTGAGGCTGAGGGCGGAAAACTCACCGCCAGTGGTGCTGAAGGCTCCCCCTGCACCCATGAAGCGTGCCGTGCCGGAAATCTCCGTTTGGGTGAAACGGAAAGCCTCGTAATCGCCTTGGGCAAAGGAATATGCCGCGAAGGCCAAAAAAACGAAAATGCCGATTATCTTTTTCATTGTTGCTGATTATTTTTTACTACGTTAAATTATCTTCTGCCTCCACTGTATGAGCCGCCGCTGCGCGAGGAGGAACTGCTACTGGAACTGTGGGAAGAACTTCCGCCAGAGTAAGAACTTCTGGAAGAAGAACTGCTGCCAGAGTAAGAACTTCTGGAAGAGGAACTTCCGCTGGAATAGGAGCTTCTGGAGGAAGAGCTGTTGCCGGAGTAAGAACTTCTTGACGGTGAGCTGCTACCGGAATAGGAACTACGCGAAGGGGTACTATAGGATGAACGACTGCTGCTGGAATTGGAAGGTGTGGAGGTGGGGTAGGAGTAACGCGAACTGTTTGAGTAATTGTTTCTTGTGGAGGATGAGGAGGAAGAAGTCGCCGGTCGGGAAGAGCTGCTGGGGGTGGTTGTGCTTCTCGAAGGAGTGGAATTGTAGCGTTGAGGTGTGCTGGAAGGACTGGTAGTGTTGGTGCGGCTGGGATATGTCGTCGAACTGGAACTGTTGGCCGGACGAGTCGTCGGCTGTGAAGGTACAGTCCGGTTGATGACGGTCGGGGTTTTCGGAGTCGTTGTGTTGGTCCGTGATGCCCCCGGCACCTCCGTATGAGTGTTTGTGGTAGGTCTTGTGACGGTCGTCGTAGTCGGTGCAGCTTGGTTCTGGCGTGTCAGGCTGCTGCTGGATACCGGTTTCTCAACATTCTGCGGGGTCACACGATTGTTGTTGGGAGAAGGTGTTGTAGGTCTGCTTGTTGGAGCAGAAGGAGTCGCCGTGGAAGAACCGCCGCCACCACCGCTTGTAGAGTATTGGGCTGCGATATTGTCGTAGCGTTGGTTGAAAGAGGGGGCAGATGAGGTAATCGAATAATGGTTGTTGTTGTCGTTGTTGCCGCTGAGCCCATAGTTGAAGGGCTTGTCCTCACGGCTGGGGTTGCCCACGGAAGGTCCTATGCTGTTGCGGTGACCGTAATAGTAGGAATGGTTGGGATCCAGATGGTTGTGCCAGTAGTCGGCGGCCCAGTAATGGTGCGGACCATGCCAAGGATGATAGCCGTAATCCCAGTATCCGTAAGGATGATACCATCCCCATCCGTAGTTGAACCCATAGTGATACCATCCGTAATCATAATAGTAAGGACGATAGTAGTAGCTTGGCCACCACCAGTTGTAACCCATGTAAATGCTTAAGCCCCAGTTGCCTGGATAACTGTCATACCAATAGAGATTGGTGAAATATGGGTCGTAGTAGCCGTAGTTGCAGTACAGATTTGTATGGAAACGGCGCAGACGGGAGGTGTAATAGTAGTCGTAGCAGTCATCGTCATAGTCGGTGGATGCGTACGAACTCTCCTCTACAGGGATCTCGTAATAGGTGACGGTTGGCTCGGCCTGGCCAGGATAATAGGTCTTGGTGTCCAGCAGATTCCCGTTTTCATCATACTCGTAAACGATGGAGTCGGGCTGCAATTCCGCAGGTCCGCTTTTTGTCTGTGTGGGGGTGGATGCGCCGTATTGCGCATCAGAGGATGTGGTGTAGATGTCGTCGTAATAGACGAGCGAACTTGTTGAACATGCTGAAAGCAAGACAATTGCACATCCAAGGACAATGGAAAATAGTTTTCTCATAATAACCTCCTATATCTTTTTATTTTCGTATTTTTGCAAAACTTTTCATTGACGGCAAAAATACTAAAAAGTTAATTCTAATACTAAAAATAATGGCAAAAAGTTTTTCGACACGAGAAGAGAGTTATTCTCAATGGTACAATGATATTGTTAAGAAAGCTGATCTGGCTGAAAATTCCTCTGTGAGAGGTTGTATGGTGATAAAACCGTACGGATATGCGATTTGGGAGAAGATTCAGTCCACTTTGGATGGAATGTTCAAGGAAACGGGCCACACCAACGCCTATTTCCCGATTTTTATCCCGAAATCCTTCTTCAGTCGTGAGGCCAGTCACGTGGAAGGCTTCGCCAAGGAGTGTGCCGTGGTTACCCATTACCGTCTGAAGAATGATCCAAACGGTGGTGGTGTGGTGGTGGACCCCGAGGCCAAATTGGAGGAGGAATTGATTGTGCGCCCCACGTCGGAAACCATCATCTGGGATACCTATAAGGATTGGATCCATTCCTACCGCGATCTGCCTATTTTGTGCAACCAGTGGGCCAACGTGGTCCGTTGGGAAATGCGTACCCGTCTGTTCTTGAGAACGGCTGAGTTCCTCTGGCAGGAAGGCCATACCGCACACGCCACCCGTGAGGAGGCTGTGGAAGAAACGGAGCGGATGTTGCATGTGTATGCCGATTTTGTGGAGAATTTCATGGCTATCCCCGTTGTCAAGGGCGTGAAATCGCCGAATGAGCGTTTCGCTGGTGCCATCGATACTTATTGCATCGAGGCGCTGATGCAGGATGGCAAGGCGTTGCAGGCTGGCACATCCCATTTCCTGGGACAGAATTTTGCCAAGGCTTTCGATGTGAAATACCTGAACAAGGAAAACCAGTTGGAATATGTGTGGGCCACTTCGTGGGGCGTTTCCACCCGTCTTATCGGTGCCCTGATTATGACCCATTCGGATGACAATGGTTTGGTACTTCCGCCGAATCTTGCTCCTATACAAGTAGTTATCGTTCCTATCTATAAGAGTGAGGAACAACGTCAGGCGATTGCCGAGAAGGTGAAACCGCTGATTGAGCAACTGAAGGCTCTCCGTATCTCCGTCAAATTCGATGATGACGACACCAAGCGTTCGGGCTGGAAGTTCAACGAGTATGAGCTGAAGGGTGTGCCGGTGCGCATTGCCATTGGCCCGCGCGATTTGGAGAACAATGAGGCAGAAGTTGCCCGCCGTGACACGCTCGCGAAAGAGCAGGTCTCCTTCGACGGCTTGGTTGAACATGTACAGCAGCTCTTGAAGGACATCCAGCAGAACTTGTTCCAAAAGGCGTTGAAATTCCGTGAGGATAACACCCGCAAGGCGGACACGTGGGACGAATTTGTGGATCTGCTCGACAATCATCCGGGCTTCATCTATGCCCATTGGGACGGAACTGCTGAAACGGAGGCTAAAATCAAGGAGTTGACGAAGGCCACCATCCGCTGCATTCCGTTTAACAACCCATTGGAGGAGGGCAAGTGCATCCTGACGGGCAAACCGTCGAAACAACGGGTGCTCTTCGCCCGTTCGTATTAACCATTTGCTCGTTTTATACTATGGATAAACGATTGGAAGCCTTCCAGCGCCTGCTGGATATCATGGACGAACTGCGCGAGAAGTGTCCGTGGGACAGCAAGCAGACCTTTGAAACCTTACGTTGTCTTACCATTGAGGAGACGTATGAGCTTTCGGAGGCGATTGTGGACCAGAATGCGGATGATATGTGTAAGGAGTTGGGAGATATTATGTTACATATTGTTTTCTACTCCAAAATCGCATCCGAAAAGGGCCTTTTTGATATCACGTCCGTTTTGAATCAAATTTGCGAGAAGCTGATTCGCCGCCACCCGCACATCTATGGCACGGAAAAGGCGCAAGATGCGCAGCAGGTGCATGAGAATTGGGAGAAGATCAAATTGCAGAAAGAAGGGAATCGGACCGTGCTGGGTGGCGTGCCCAAGAGTGTCCCGTCGCTGGTAAAGGCATATCGCATTCAGGAAAAGGCCAATGGTGTAGGTTTCGATTGGTCTGATAAAGAGCAAGTTTGGAACAAAGTGCAAGAGGAACTGGCAGAGTTGAAGGCCGAAGTGGATAAGGATTCCGACAAAAAAGAGGATGAGTTGGGCGATGTGCTGTTTTCCATCGTCAATTATGCGCGCTTCATTAAAGTGAATCCCGATGACGCATTAGAGAAAACCAACAAGAAATTCATCACCCGATTCAACTATATTGAGGAGAAAGCCAAGTCGGAAGGACGCAAGATTACGGATCTTTCATTGGATGAGATGGAGATGTATTGGCAGGAGGCCAAGAACAACGAACGTATTTAATCAAATACTGAGTATGTATTATAAAATAGTATATATAATATTATTGTATTGTCTTTCGCTACTGCCATTTACCGCTCAAGCGCAGAAACCCGGCAAGGCTGCTTCGTTATGTGAGAAGGCGAAAACGGCCATTAATGCCCGTGATTTTGATAAAGCATTCGGTTTGCTGACACAGGCAAGGTCGAAAGATCCCCTTTATCCAGACACGTATATCCTGTTGGGGGATCTGTACAATTTCACCTTAAAGTCCGACTCGGCAGAAGCCTGCTATAACCGGGCTATCGACCTGATTGGAAACCCGGACCCGCTGTTGTATTATATTGCAGCCACCGAGGGGGCCAAGTGCGGTCATTATGAATCGGCGTTAGGGAACTACGAAATCTTCATGCAGCGTGGACTTCAATATACGGATGTGCTGACGGATGCGCAGAAAGGCATTGCCAACTGTCGTTTTGCCATTGAGGCGATGAAACATCCGGTGCCGTTCCAGTTGAAGAATCTGGGTGGCAGCGTCAATTCGGAGTGGGATGAGTCGCTGGCGGTGCTTACGGCGGACAATGCGCGGCTGGTGTTCACGGTGAAACGCCCGAAAGACGCCAAGACGGTTTGTGCTTTCTGTCTCAACGAGGAGGATCTCTACTATTGTAACAAGAATGATACGGTATGGCAGACGCGTACTCCATTTGCCTCCCCAATCAAGACAGGCTATAATGAAGGCGCGCAGACTATCTCGCCCGATGGTGTGTATCTGCTTTATACTATGTGTGATGCGGATTTCGGGATGGGCAGCTGCGACCTCTATTGGTCGAAAAAGATAGGAGACAAGTGGTCGCGTCCCCGCAACTTTGGTGCACCGGTGAACACGAACGCGTGGGAAAGCCAACCCACCATGGCGGCGGATGGGCGTACGATTTATTTCGTTTCCAACCGCTCGGGCGGCTACGGGGGAATGGATATTTGGAAGACGACGATGACGGCGGAGGGTGCCTTCACCGCTCCTGAAAACCTGGGGGCCACCATCAACACACCGGGTGATGATGCCGCCCCGTTTATCCACAGTGACGGACGCACGCTCTATTTTGCCTCGAACGGAAGAGTGGGAATGGGCGGTTATGACATCTATTATGCTACCCTGCAGTCGGATGGCACATGGAGCGAACCGCAGAATTTGGGTTATCCGATCAACTCACCCGCTGATGAACTTAACATCTTTATCGACGCTTCCGGTACGATGGCCTATATGGCCTCCGACAAAGAGGGCGGTTTTGGTGGCCTTGACCTGTATTGCTTTGAGCTGGCCGAGAGTCTGCGTCCCAACCCTGTCACCTATATCAAGGGTGTGGTGCGGGATGCCGAAAGCGGCCTTCCGCTTACAGCGGAAATCGAGATGGTGGATTTGGCAACGCGCCAGGTGCTGACGCATACCACTTCGGATGCCGAAACCGGTGCGTTCCTAGCCTGTATCCATACGGGCAGCAATGTCATGCTCAATGTCTCCAATCCGAATTATCCTTTCTATTCCGAAAATTTCCAGATGGAGAAATCCTACACCGAGTTGGAGCCTTATATAAAAGATATTGTATTGCAGCGGGCGGATGTTGGCACCACGGTGGTGCTGAAGAACATCTTCTTCGACTTCAACGAGAGTACACTGCGGACGGAGTCGTTTGAGGAGCTGGACCGTCTGGTGGACTACCTTAACCATCATAAGGTGAACATCGAGATTGGCGGGCACACCGACGACCAGGGTTCTGACGAGTACAACGACCGTCTTTCCCAGAACCGTGCCAAGGCCGTTTACGATTATCTGGTGGGGAAGGGCATTTCGGCTGACCGGCTGGAGTACCGTGGTTACGGCAAGCGTAAACCCATCGCTGACAATGCCACCGAAGAGGGTAGGGCGGCCAACCGGCGCACGGAATTTCGCATTATCAGCCGCTAATTCCCATTATCAAGGGGTGTGTTCTATAGGGGGAATGTCCGATTTTAGGGGACATTCCCTTTTTTATGTGTAACATTTAAAAAAAATCAAGGTAAAAAGTTCATGATATAATGTTTATAAACCAAAAGAGTGTATTATATGTAAATTGTTGATTTATAGAAGTATAACGATAAATTCTGCTATAATTCCAGCGCAAAAACCGCATGAGTGCGGCGGGCTTGCGCTGAAATTCGCTGAAAAAAATTCAAAAAAAAAAATACATGTGAGATAAGTAATCAAAAAAAATGTATTTTTGCAAGTTGAAATTTTAGTGAAATGTATAGTAGTGTATAGTACTATAAAAGATTGAGTATAAAGAAGAGAAATAATAATAATTAATAACAATCAAAAAATAAAAGTATGAAAAAACTATTATCAATTTGATTCTTAAGAATCTTACTGACGCTAGCGGGCTTTGTCGCCCGGGAGCAGGCGCCTTGCTGCGTATGGCTGGAGAACATGAATCCAGACACACTGACAGGCATCGCGAACGTCCCTGGAGGGCAGTTGGTGTTGAACAACGCCATGAACCCGGTGAACACTGGTTACTACACCCAGACGGACGTGTACAAAATCCATTTCATAAACAGCTGTAACATTGACAAGCTGTCTATTGACTGGAAAGTGTATCGCGACGGCCAGTTGGTAAACGGAGATTTGTCCGATTTTGCCAACTTCAGCATCTACACGTTCTACAACCGCCTCAACCAAGATGGCCCAGGAGTTCCGATTCCGTGGCTCGGTGGTCAGGTGTTGGATGGACACGGTGTTCCTTATGGTGGAAATCTGCACTGTTATGATGCTATGATCCAAACAGGAGCCTGCAAGGAAGGTTATCCGGGTGCCATGTCACCGGACACCACATTCCCCTACTCAAACGACTACCAGTTCGCCGGTGGCTATACTGGTATTTACTCCCAACACCTCGATTATTTCAATGCTGAATTTTTTGAGCAGACTGAGAATATCATTATCATTAATTGGAAGCAAGTCGGTGACTACTCTTTAGTGATTAGCATCCGTGAACGTACCGGTGGTACCGATTGGACGAATCTCTATTGGAATCAGAACCAAGACAAATATATCGGTGGTCACATGAGTGCCCCCGGTCGGATTGTTGCTACAGACTCCATCGCTCCTTTCAACAACTATGGTGCCTTTGACAAAGAGATTTGCCAAGGTGGTACGTTTGAATATGGCAAGCCTGCCATGACGTTCGACACCGAAGGCGACTATGTGGTTGCTTTCATCGACACCCTTTGTGGTGGTCACTGCAGCGTGACGGCTATTGACACCCTGCACCTCTTTGTGCGTGAGAACCCTGTCGTCCAAGTGAGCCAGAAACGTATTGACAACTGCTTCGGCGAAGGTCTGAGCAAAGACCAGCTGGCTGCATTGGCTTCTTACGCCACTCCGGATGCTACCGGACTTTCCTGGAAAGAGATCCAATGGTCAACTGACGGAACGACGTTCGACACTGTTGTGCCGACTCCGTCCACGGTGGTTGATACCTATTATTATTATGTGCGTCAGGTGAACTACTACGCAAACTTCAACGAAGACACTGTGATTTGTGATGGCCCGATTGACACCATCACCTACATCGTGCACGAGATTCCGGGCAAACCGACTATCGGCACGCCGAACTATTATTATTGTGTCGGTGCCACGGCCACCTCTGTTGACGAGAATGTGACCGCCGCTAAGGATTGCAAACTGATCTGGTCCATGTCCCAGACATTTGATCCGGTAATCACGGGTGCGGCCCTGACCCCGTCCACCACTACGGCAGGTGTCCAGACTTTCTATGTCTATCAAATGGACACTGTGAATGGCTGCTTCTCGAAAGACAGCTTCGACATCGTCACGGTTACTGTTTATGACAATCCTGTTGTTACGGTTACCGCCGATCCTACGGCTGCTTGTCTTGGCACTGAGTTCACGCTGACCGCCACGGCTGGTTTCGACAGCTATGCTTGGGTGAAGAAGGATGAGACCACCACGCTGGGTACCGCCAACGTTCTTAAGATCACGCCGACGGCTGCTGGTGACAGCACCTATACGGTTACGGTGGGTGAAGATCATTTAGTGAATAATGTTGTTGTCGTCACCTGTAACACTTCGGCTGACGTCACTATCACGATCCATCCTATCCCGGCTCAGCCGACACTTCCGACTACGACATCCGAATCCTACTGTTTGAATGAGACCATCCCCGCCACCTACGTGCTGACCGCCACGGCTCCTACGGGTGCTGTTTGCGTTTGGTTCGACGAGAATGGTCAACCTCTGGATACTGCCGCTAGCTACACGGTAGACATGAACTCCATCAAACCTGCGGGCAATGAATTTAAGACGGTGAAATATTTTGTGGCTTCCTACAATCCGACCACGACCTGTATCTCGGATACGATGCTGGCCTTCACCTTCGATTTCTACAAATATCCTGTTTTGGCTGTGGCTCCGAAGACATCTACCGTATGTCCGGGCGTCTCTGTGAATCTTACGGCAAGCCTGACCACGGAATCCAAAGCTGATTACACCTATACTTGGGCTGGTGATGTTGATGTGAATGCTACGATCAACACCAACACGATTAACACGAGCGATACGGATTGCACAGGCAAGACCTATCAGGCTACAGTTTACGTAACCGATGACAATGGTTGTAAGTCCAATACCGACACCGCTGTTGTCAATGTTGAAGATATCACGAAACCGGTTATCAATCCGTCCGATCCTATCGCCATTACTCTTTATGGTTGCGATCTCTCGATTGTCCCTGCAGCTCACACGACGCTGGCTGCTCTCCAGACTGGTTTCACCGTTACGGTTACCGACGGTTGTGGCAAACTCGAACCTAATGTTACGCACAGCGATGTTGTGACGAATGGTTCTTGCGTTTCCACGCTCGTTCGTACCTATACGGTTTCCGACCATTGCGGTAACACTTCCGACCTGGTTGTTACCTACACGGTTCGCGACAATACGAATCCTGTCCTGACAGCTACTCCTGCTCAGGTGGATCCTGTTCCTGCTATGAATTGTACATACATCATGCCGGATGACACTGTCTTCTACAACCTGTTGAAGGGTCATGTGAGCGACGACTGCACTCCGGATACTGAGTTGGTTGCTTCTGCTGTATTCTATAATGGTAACCAGCTGCTTTCCAACGCCAATACCGACATTTTCGCTGATTCTCTCACGGTCAATGTTTATGCTCAGATTTCTGACAGATGTAACAACAAGTCTGAGAAGGTTCATATCGCCACGCTGGTGCGTCCTGAGCCGATGTATATCAAACATGGTTCTGTCTCTATTGATAGAAACGAGCTCTGTCTCTATGATACCGTGAACTTGAGCTTCTCTACGGATTCCATCGCCGGTTACAACCATGCTCCGTACTCCTTCTTGTGGACGGGCAGACCGAACGACGGTACGATTATCCACCATACCTGGCAGAATGCTCTCGGTATTCCGGCTCTGCCTGACACCAATTTCGTTTACACGATTACGGTTACGGATAAATACGGTTGTGTTGCAAAAGATTCTTCTGATCCTGTTCATGTTTGGAATCTGCCTACCGTTTATATCCACGAAGATATCCGTAACGGTGCCACCTTCCCGCTTTGCCCGAACTACGGTGTGCTGACCGTTGAGGCTGTTGCCGTTGGCAGAATCCCGGGTGACAACACGGTGACCTACGAATGGTCTGGTGAGAGTGTGAACATCTTCTCCCACAATGATACGACGGGTGTTTACATCCTGCCTGACAGCTGTAACTACACCTATTATCCGCATGTGAAAGTGACGAACGTCAAGGGTTGTGTGGCTGAGGCTGAATTCCCGTTCGACGTTGTCGATACTACGGCTCCTGTTGTGGATGCTTCTGCTATCATCAGCGACACCACGCTGGTTCGTCAGCCGGGTTGTAAGTTCTTCCTCCCGGATCTCACCCAGCTCTTCAATAACAACAATGTTTCTGACAACTGCTACAAGGTTGGTTCTATGACGCTGACGCAGGATCCTGTTGCCGGTACGGAAATTACCGAGAACAAGGCCGTTAAGATTACCCTCACTGACCATTGTGGTAACTCCAGTGTCTTCACGATCAATGCTAACCTGCCTTCTGACAATATTACGATTACCAATATCGCAGTTGTTGATACTGCGTTCTGTCTGAATGGTACGGCTACGCTTACGCCGAGCATCTCCAATGGTGTTGGTACGTTCAGATACACTTGGACGGAAGGTTCCACGACTGTGGGTTCCGACGCTGTCCTGACCGTCACCCCGACCACGGCTGGTGTTCACACCTATCAGTTGTCTGTGGTTGACTCCTTCGATTGCGAAGCTACCAAGTCTGCTAACGTTACGGTTTACCCGTTGCCGGCAGCTGCTGATGTGACGATGGCTTCCACTCCGAACGAATTCTGTAAGAATGCTTACAATGTCAATAATGAAGCCAATGGTACTGTTTATGTAACGAACATCACCACTGGTTACATGTACAAACTTTCTACGGATACTATGTGGCATGACGCCAACTATATTTACACGGGTCTTAACAATGGCACGTACAGCATCGACCTGAAGTCTGATCACGACTGCGAGACGGCTAATGCTACCACCATCGTGGTTGACTCTGTGAACAATATGGTTATTTCCACCGCTACGGGTACGCCTAACTACCGTTGCGCTGATCCGTACGATGGTACCATCACGGTGAACAATCCTCAAGTGAACTATACGTATGAGATTATCAACGTTCCGAACTCCGAGCGTGTTTACACCTCTGGCGAACTGAAATATGAAGGTCTGCGTAATGGTGACTACCTCATCCAGGTCGTTTCCGACAAGTTCTGTCCGTACAGCATCTACAATACGATTGTTGCTGACAGCACGAAACTTCCGGCACTGCCTGATTACGCTACCACGCCTAAGACGAGCTGTGTTGCTCCGAACGGTGCTATCACGATCCATAACTCCAGAACAGATTACGAATACACGCTGAACAATGTCACGCTTACCGGCAATGGTGGTGACTTGACATTCGGTCAATTGAATGGTGGTGACTACACGCTGGCCATTGTTTCCACGGTTACCGCTTGTAGTCAGCAGTTTGCTGGTATTAATGTTCCTACGACCACGCAGGATCCTGCCAGACCGCTGGTTGATTCTGTTCCGAACACTGTTTGCGACCAGGCTATCACGCCGAACGGTTCTATTACGGTGACCAACCCGCAAATGGGCTTCACCTATAAGATGGGTGACGCTACCTATACATACGATGGTACGAGCCCCATCACGTTTGTCAACCTGATTGATGCCAACAATCATATCATGACGGTGACGACGGATCTCGGTTGTGCTAAGGACTTCACCTTCGAGGTTACTTCCAACATTGTTAACCCGAACAAGGCTACCTTCGTCTTCACGAACAATACGGTTTGCACGGCTACGCTTCCTACTTGCGTTTCCATTGCTACTCCTCCGGCGGTGAACGGTACCATCTCCCTGACGGGTACGGATGATACTCGCTACACCTACACGGTGAAGCTGGGTGCTACGGAAATCCTTCCGACTTCCGCTCATGCTTACACGAAACTGGCTGCTGGTGATTACACCATCACGGTTCGTGACAACGCTACGGGTTGCGAAAGCGACACGATTTGCACGATTTCGGATGATGCTGCTGCTATCACGATTGCTGCAGATGAGTACACATCTACTCCGCGTACCAGTTGTACTGTCTATGACGGTTCCATCACCATCAATGCCGCTAACGGTTACAACTATTACATTTGCAATGTCTCCAACCAGGCTATTACGGGTACCCAGAGCAATTTGGATGCCGGTAAGTACAATATTGTGAAATACAACATTGCCACTGGTTGCTTCCGCGAGGATACGGTTGTCGTTGTGGATGGTAGAGCAAGATTTGATACGATTAAGTACAATATGGTTGCTGATAATGTTTGTGACAATGCTACCTTTACGGGTACGGGTTCCATCACGGTGACCAACCTCTCTACGTCTGACTTCACCTTCTTCATCGACGGTGCTATCAATACCAATACTCCTGCTAATGTGTTCGCCAATCTGCATGATGGTACGTACACGATTAGCGTTGTTCACAATGCTACTCAATGTCCGGGTACGAAGGATATCGCCGTTAATGATATGACGACTAAACCGGATATCAAATTCACGACTACAGCTAACACCTATTGTACGGATACCATCCATGACGGTACGGTGACGATTACTCCTGAGGCTAACTGCACATACTCTCTGTTTGCTGCTGATAGCATCTATGGTACGACCACCACGATTACGGGTCTTAAGGATGGTAGCTACAAGCTGGCTGCTTACAACACGCTGACCGGTTGTACGGATACGGCTGATGTAACGATTGCCCATACTACCATTATCCCGACCGTCTCTGTTGCTGCCCAGGCTGCCAACTATAACTGTAAGCCTGAGAAGAACGGTTCCGTTACAATTACCTCTTCTGTGGCTGACGTTACCTATTATTTGGTTTCTGCTACGCCTGATACGACGGACAGCACTACTCCGACCTTCACGGGTCTGAACAGTGGCAACTATACATACTATGTGGTGAGCAACAAGGGTTGTGCTTCCGCTAACGGTAATGTTACGGTGGCCGATAGTGCTCATATCTATGAACTCGTACTTTCCCAGACACCGAACACGATGTGTGTTCCTACGTTCGAGCATCCGGGTAACGGTACTATCGTGGTTGAAAAACCGCAGGCACGCCACTACACCTACTCCTTCTATGACAATGCTGGTGCTCAGATTGACGTGAACTACTTCAATCCTGACTCCTACACCATGTACCACTTGAAAGATATGCTCTACAGAGTGGTTGTGAACGATACGATTACCAAGTGTTTTGCAGAAGATACGATTACCGTTCAACTGCATCACGATGACATTACCGTTACGGCTGACTCCACCAACAACGATCGTTGCCTTGCTCCTTACAATGGTACGATTACGGTGAACATGGTTAACCCGAACATCGACGGTGTGTATCGTTATCGTATTGACGGTGGTGAATACCAGATCAGCAATGTCTTCACCGGCCTGAAAGAAGGTAACCATACGGTTCTCGTTTGGGATACCACGACCAATTGTACGTATCCTGTTGCTGGTGACTTGAATGTCATGGTTAACAAGACAGACTACAATGTCACTTTGAAGCCTTACATCAAGAACAACGAGTACTGCGTTGCTCCGTTCAACGGTGCTGTTGGTATCTTCGCAGATAGCGTTACGAGTGACATCCCGGCTCCGGCATTCCTGTTCGCATTTGACACCAATGCTACTACGGCTGATCCTGCAACGCTGACCTACACCAATGATACGACTTACGAACAGCTTGGTGCTGGTACCTATACGATTTATGTGAAGGAAACCACAACCGATTGTATCTATGGTCCTTTCACGGCTGCTGTGAACACGGTTAACGAAAATGCTCCGATTATTGATTCTATTATCCCGAGCGGTTACAACAAGGTTAGCGAGTACAACTTCTGCGTGGATGCTATTGGTGAGCTCTGTGTTGACGTCCGTGCTCAGGTTCCGAGCGATACGATGGGTTACCTCTATCGTTGGTCTTGCAACTGCTTCCCGGTGAACTCTGATACCAGCTGTGTTGTTGTGAACACTGCCAACCCGCGTCTGCACTGCGAATACACTGTCCAAGTGACAAGCAAGGCTACTGGTTGTATCACGACCAAGACGGTTGCTATCCATATTGACACGGTTCCTGTTGTCCACTTCTTCGCTGAGAATCCGTCATTCATCAATGTCCCGAGCCACGGTATTGTTTATAACTGCGAAAACAAGGACTACACTGTTGGTGTGACGAATCCTCTCGCTGATTATGATTCTATCGTTTGGACCCAGGGTCATATTGAATCCAATGTCACCTCTTTCGTTGAGCCTGCTTACAAGTACACGGCTCCGACAGAGATTTCCTACTGCGTCAACCTGTATGACCACAACGGTTGTATGGCTCACGACTACATGAATGTCAACATCAAACCGATCGCTACGAAGACAGTTACGCTGGAAGCTTGCGACAGTTTGAAATATACCTACACGAGTATTGCTAAAGATACGGTCTTCCGCTTTGTGGATGGTGGTATAAACACCCACACCTATGTGGATACATTTAATGCTGTTAACGGTTGTGACAGCATCGTGACCTATCATCTGACTGTTTACAGTAGTCCTTCCCTCAAGGTTGATTCTGCTGCTGCTTTCATCGAGCGTCCTGTTTGTCATGGTACACCGCTCTGCGCTGAAGACATGCTTACGGTGAAACATACTACTACCTTCGGTTGGAAGTTCAGCAACGATTTGATCTTTAAGGCTTCTGATGAAGACTTCGATCCGACGGCTAACATGACCTTCGCTAACAATGGCAGAAAGATTTATGCTTACGCTTATAATGCCTGCGATACGGTTCTCTCTACTCAGCTCTACACGTTGGATATCGATTCTCTGCCTGTTGTTCCGAATATTACGACCAACAGCCCGTATTGCGACAGCACGACGTTTGACCTCACAGTTCCTGCTTATACCTGTAATGCCGCTACCTGTACCGGTACATGGCAACTGGGTGGTGTGGATACGATTATCAGCAAGTTTGTCTATGGCATGAATAACGGTGTCATCCGTTACGCTGTCACCAACGCTTGCGGTACCTCTTATTCCAATGAGCTGACTCTGACGGTTTACAACACGGCTAAGCTGGATCTCACCTACACCTTCGATTCCCTCTGTGTGGGTACTACGGGTGATATCGCCTTCACGGTGAATACGGGTAACACCGATACCCTGGTGTTCAACTCTAAGTACTTCAAGGTTGCTAAGAATGGCAACACCTATACCATCACGCCTGACTCCGCCAATGTGGGTGTCTCCACCGTTGACATCTATTCCTTCCAGGAGCCTACAGTTCCTGCTGGTCTGCAATCTGCTTGTCAGTTTGTGAAGAAGACGGTTGAGTTCTACATCGTTGACAAGCCGGTGGTTGCCGTGGTTGCCAATCCGGACAGCATCTGCTCTGGCAATGCTATTACAGGTCTTAATGTTCCGACGTACAATGCTAAGAATGGTGAGATTCTCTCTGAGGGCTGGCTCATTGCTCCGAGCGTGAACGGTACCTATACTGAATTCGATCCTACAACGAAGCTGTACATGGTCAACAATGGTAACTATATTAAGTATCAGGTGACCAACCGCTGCGGTACCACCTACTCCAACGCCGTTCCGGTGGTGGTTGACACGGTGCCTTCCGCTACACTTTCTCCTGCTACGATTACGTATTGCGTGGGTGATTCCATCCATATCACAAGCGACCTTACGCTCAATGTTACCACAACTGCAACAGCTCCGCTGATTACTGCTCCGGTGCTGATGCTGAATGGTTCTGCCTATACAGCAGGTAACGCCCTTACGATGGCTGATTCCAACAAGAATGTTTGGTACGTTGTGACCAACAAGTGCGGTTCGGCTAACTCCAATACCATCAAGGTTGTTGTGAACGACACTGCTTCTCTGGCTATTAATAAGACCAACTTGTTGGATACGGTTTGTGTTGGCGATAATACGAGCAACTTCACCGTTTCGGTTCACAAGTCCAATGTGATGACGTACACACTTTCGAATACTGACTTCGAAGTGGCTACTACCACGACTGTGGCGAATGATCTTAAGAACACGAAGTTCGACATTACGCCGAAGGTGGCTACGCAGAACGCCGAGTGCGCTGTGTACATCAAGGTTTCCTCTGCTGTGGCTGCTTGCGACCGCGAGAAGTATGACACTATCCGCTTCACGATTGCTGATACAGCTCACTTCTCTACGGCTCCTAAGGCTGACACGGTTTGCGAGGGTACTGCCCTTACGCTTGTTGTTCCTACCTTCACCACGCCGAACGCTCCGGTGGTCAGCGAGGGATGGCAGAGCAATGTGAACGGTGCTTGGGCTGATTTCACCGCTACCACTCCGATGACGAAGGATTACAACGGCAAGTACCTGCGTTATGCTGTCGAGACCCGTTGTGGTTCCAACTACTCTGATTCTGTACAACTGATGGTGTATGACACAGTGAAACTGACTACGATTTCTCCGAACAAGGATACGCTGTGCTCTGGTACCGCTATGGATGATCAGGTGTTCAACTTTGAAGGTACTTACGTACATATCGGTTACACCTTCAATCCTACGACCCTTACAGGTGTCAGCAGAGATTCTGTTGCTACAACTACGGATGTGATCCATACCTCTGGTACTTATACCGTTAAGGGTAATGATGTTCAAGCTTCCCATGGCATCTATGAGGCCACGGTGACGGCTACCAGCACGGTTTGCCCGGCTACGAACAAGACCCTTACCTTCGCACTCTATATTGACACGCTGCCTACGATTACCTTCAACAATGCACAGCAAGATTACTGCATTGGTGAAACACCGAACTTCAAGGTTGGCGAGGTTGTTACCCTGAATGCTTACAACACGACGGATTCTATCGTGAAAGGCTACATTAAGACCTACGACTTCGGTACGCATGCCTATGCTGCTGCTTGGTCTGATGTGCTGCCTACGAAGATTACCGCTGAACAGGATAGCGCTGTGGTTACCTTCACCATCACCAACCATTGTGGTGAGTCTGTCATCGTTGACAGCCTCCTGGTTGTGGTGGAAGGCAAGCCGACGGTTATTGCACCGGTTGCTGTTAAAGACACCTGTATCGGTTCTCCGCTGAGAGACTTCATCAAGACAGCTCCTGTTGTTACGCTTCCGACCAGATCCTCTAGAATCACAGCTCAAGGCTGGTTAGTGGAGACGGCTTCTGGTTACGTACCAATTTCTGAAACTGCTCCTATCACGCAAGACACGAACGTCAAGTACTATGCTGCTACTCGTTGCGGTTATGACACTTGTACTGCTGTGAGACTTGTTGTGACGAAGCTTCCTGAAATTAAGGATACGATTAGAACCAGCGACTTCCACATCTGCTCTGGTGATACCTTTGCTTCGAAGGTTGTGAACTATGTCAATGTTGCTGACGATACGACCATCGTCTGGACGATTGCCAAGGTTGGTTCCACGACTGCTGAAACCTTAGTCTTTGGTCAGCCGTATGACACCAGCTACAATGGCGCTACCGTTCGTTACGTTGTGATGAATGAGTGCGGTTCTGACACGGTGATCGCTTACGCTCAGGTTGACACGCTGCCTGTTCCGGTTATCCTCGGTGACACCACCGTTTGTGCTACCGGTTCCACTACGCTCTCTGTGACGTATGACGGCTATGCTTCCTACCAGTGGTTCATGGATGGTGATACGATTAAGAATGCTACTTCATACACGTATAACTACACCTCTGCTGGTGAGAGCAACCATACCTTCACGGTCAGCGTTATGGATGGCAACGGCTGTATGTCTGAACGCAATATCAACGGTACTGCCGATAAGGATTCTAAGATCTACAAACCTGAAAGTGTAACGGTTGAAGCTACCGACGCTCCGAGATTCATCTTCAAGGATGTGAACGGAACGACCACGCACAGACTGCCGTCTATGACCACTTCCAACAATTTGGCTGACAAGTTCAACTATACTTGGATGGTTAACGCTCCTTGTGCTGCTGGTGATCAGCTGGTATTCGTAACCTTCGACTTCTACTTCAATGGTCAAATCATCTCGAATGATTCCATCGGTGTTTACTTCAAAGAAGAAGAACAGGGTATGGGTTCCAACTATCAGAAGTGGATGTCCACCGACTACATCGAATGGCTTACCTACTCTCCTAATTCACATCTCGTGAACTCTGAAACGAGATATGACTTTGCTCAGGCCAATTATGGCAACACTCAGGAAATGGGTAACCACTATCCGGTGAAGAAACTGGCCGGTGGTAACGATAACTACGATGATGTCTATCTGCACTTCTTGAACAAACGTCCTGTTACCAAGACTGTTTCTCCTGCTATGAAGGCTGGTGAGTACAAGATTATCTATAGACTTATCGCTACGGATCGTTACAACTTGAACAACGACTTGTACTTCAATGAGGACACTGCACGTAACCTCAAAATCGGTGGTTACAACTCCATCGCATCCAACGCTAATCTGACAGAGCTGGTGGTGGATACCTTGAAGTTCACGGTGACTGGTGAAGATCTGCAGTACACTCCGACTCCGGCTGTTGAGCCCGAACCCGAACCAATCCTCAATGTGGTTGACGAGCCTACCGTTAAGGTTTACCCGAACCCGACTTCCGGCGATGTCTATGCTAACATCGAAGGCTTCGAGGGTGCTGCAGTCGTCAGAATTGTGACGCTGGCTGGTAAGGTTGTCTCCGAAGAGACGGTTACCACGACGAAGAACGCTTCCGTTATCTACTCTCGTACCACGGCTGATCTCACGCCTGGCGTGTACTTCCTCACGGTTCAGAGTGGCGAAGCTAAGATCTCCAAGAAACTCGTTGTGACCAGATAATGTAATTCATCATACTTTTAAGGGAGTTGTGCCTGAATACACAACTCCCTTTTTTTTACCCATTATGAAAAACAACAATTTTATGTTATCATTATTCCGCCGGTACCCCGGACGGATTTTTGTTGTTTTTCTGTTAAACCTGTGTTCTGTCCTTCTTACCATTCTGGTGTTTCTTCTGATAGAGCCCTTTTGTAAGATACTCTTTCATGTGTCTATGCAGGACCTCAGTCCTGTGACCTCCTTCTTCATGAATCGAATGCTCCCATGGTTGCATTTTGATTCTGGCACGCTGCCTCTTTTCGGATTACTGTTGCTGGCCTTGCTGCTCTATTTTCTAAAAGACTTTTTCACCTATGCCTCGCAATGGGTGATGGCCTCCATGCGCAGCCATCTGCTGATGACACTCCGCAATGAGGTCTATGACAAAATCCTGAATCTGCCGATAGGCTATTTCAATTCTCGCCAGCGTGGGGATGTCGTTTCCCGTGCAGTGAACGACACCCAGGAGGTGGAACATACTACACTCACCTCGTTGCGTTCTTTCATGACGGATCCGGTGACCCTGCTCATTTTTCTTGTAGCGCTTTTTATGATTAACGCTCCGCTCACCATTTTCTCCCTGTTGCTGATGCCTCTGGCATTCTTCATCATCAGTCGGATGTCAAAACGGCTTCGCCGGCAGACGCGTGCCTCGAAGGAGCGTCTTGGTTCGATGCTCTCGCACGTGGAGGAGAGTGTTGGCGGATTGCGTATCATTAAAAGTTTTAATGCTCAACGAAATGCGAAGGCTGTATTCGATCGGTTGAATGATGATTTCACTGATGTGCAGACGCGTATCTACCGGCGCACGGATCTGGCTTCTCCGCTGAGTGAGTTTCTGGGAGTTACCATAGTGATGATCGTGCTGGTGGTGGGTGGCAATATGGTCTTGGCTAACAAGATGAACCTGACCGCTGAAATGTTCATCACTTACATAGCCATGTTTACTCAGGTTATTGAGCCATTGAAATCGCTTTCCACTGCCGGGGCCAATTATCGTCGCGGGTTGGCTGCTTTGGATCGTGTGCATGAGCTGCTCAATGCAGACGAACAGATTCCCGAAGCGGAGAATTCAATCGCCGTGGACACATTCCGCGACTCGTTACGCTTCGACCATCTGACATTCTCGTATGGGGAGAGTCCTGTAATCCGGGATGTGTCCTTCGAAATCTGTCGTGGCGAGATGGTGGCGTTGGTGGGTGCTTCCGGTGCCGGCAAGAGTACACTGACGGACTTGGTGGAGCGCTTCTACGACCCGACCGACGGACGAATTCTGTTGGATGGGATTGACATTCGGGAATACCGGCTACATGACTACCGTTCGTTGTTCGCATTGGTGTCGCAGGATGTGGTCTTGTTCAATGACACGTTGTACCGCAACGTGACGATGGGTCGGATGGATATTCCGGAAGAGGAGGTGATGCGGGCATTGGAGGTGGCCAATCTGGGAGAGTTTGTATCTTCACTTCCTGACGGGTTGCGACATGCTGTTGGCGATCGCGGGCTCAACCTTTCGGGCGGGCAGCGGCAGCGCATCAGCATTGCGCGTGCTGTAGTACGCAATACGCCCATCCTGATTTTGGACGAGGCCACCTCGGCCATGGATACCGAATCGGAAAAGAGTGTGCAGGAGGCCCTCGACCGGGTGATGAAGGACCGTACCGTGTTGGTGGTTGCGCATCGGCTCAGTACCATCCGCCATGCTGACAGGATCATCGTCTTGGAGAACGGCCGTGTGGTGGAAACGGGCACACACGAAGAACTGCTCGCGCGCGCAGGCGTGTACAGGAGCATGATAGAGAGTGGGGAAGGTGTGAAAGTGGGGGAATGAAAAAGTGTGAAAGTGGAAGATGTTGTAGTTCAATATTATAGATCTTAATTTCTTAATTCCTTAGTTCTTTAAAATCTACAATCCAATCCCAAAATCCAAAACATATGGCAAAGCACAAATTAGCACGTTTCGCCGAAAATGAGACATTCGGCAATCTTTTCCAGCATACAAACTACGACCGTCAGGGAATTCCTTTCCCGCTGAAGGGACAGTGGGGTAGGGACTATTTCCATAACGATAATCCCATTGTGGTGGAGTTGGGTTGCGGTAAGGGCGACTACACACTGGCACTCGCCCGTCGCAATCCGGATGTGAACTATATTGGGGTGGATCGCAAAGGGGCCCGGTTGTGGCGCGGTTGCAAGGATGCTTTGGAGGAAGGACTTACGAATGTGGCTTTCCTGCGTATTTCCATTGACAATATCGGTTATTACTTTGCACCGGGTGAGGTGAATGAGATATGGGTCACATTTCCCGATCCGCAGCCCAAGAGTGAGCGCCGGCGTTTGGTATCGCCGCGTTTTGTGGGTTTTTATCGCGGGGTTTTGCCGGCGGAAGGGGGTATTTTGAATCTGAAGACGGATAGCCGGATGCTGTATGCGTATGTGTTGGAAACGGCTCCAACGGAAGGTTGGCAAGTACTGGAAGATGTGGAGGATGTGTATGCGCAGCCGTGTGCTGACATCCTGACGGGGATACAAACTTTTTATGAGAAGATGTGGTTGGCGGAGGGGCGCACCATTTCGTATGTGCGACTGGCCGTCGGGGGTGCCGGAGAGGCCTCCAAACAAAAATAATGCCACAAATAAAAAAAACTTTTTTTTAAAGCATTTGGAATTAAAAAAATGCTATATTTGCCAACTTGTTAGAAAATCGGCAAAAGGCCTTGTGTGTTTGATGGGGTTTGATTTGTAAGTGTCTGGTTTAAGGTGATTTGGAGCGATAATT
>JAIKYR010000131.1 GCA_024682995.1 Bacteroidales bacterium
TTCGGTATATATTGCATTTTTTTATATATTTGCACCCTTAAAAAAATCACATCGTGCTATTTTTCGTGATGTTAGAAAAAATTGACAATTGAAATTTTAAAACAATAATTACAAGGTATTTATGGAAAAGACAAAAGGCAAAATTATGTTTGTTGACGATAGCGAGAATCTTCGCTATGTCATTAAAGATTATTTGGAACTGAACGGCTACGAGGTCGTGGATTTCAACAACACGGACACCGCCGCCCGCAGTTACAACACGAATCTGTACGATTTGTGCATCATTGACATTATGACCGCCGGACGGGACGGTTTCTCCCTTCTTCAGGAGATCCGCCGCATTGACGAGGATGTGCCCGTCATCATCCTCACCGCCCGTGCCAGCAAAGAGGAGCGCATCAAGGGCTTTAAGCTGGGTTGTGACGACTACATCGCCAAACCGTTCAGCATCGAGGAACTTGAGCTCCGCATCCAGGCAATACTGAAACGTTGCCGCAAGGCACGCCCTGTCACGGACGTCATCTTCCAGGAGAGAATCTACAAGATGGGTAACTTCACCTTCAACTACAGTGGCATGCAGCTCATACACCCCACCGTTACCCGTACCCTCACCCGCAAGGAAGCCGAACTACTCAAACTCCTCCTCGACCATAAAAACAAACTTATCCCGCGTGAAATCATTCTTAAAGAAGTCTGGGGCGATGAAGACCAGACCGTTGGCAGAAGCATGGATGTCTTCCTCACCAAGCTCCGTTCCTATCTGCAGGTGGACGATATCGGCCATATCATGCCGAAAGTCAAGGGCAAACGCAAAGTGGTGTACGAAGAGGGCTACCAGCCGCTCGTCGAAATCTGCAACGCCCATGGCACTGGTTTTATTTTGAAAGTCAGAGAATAACACAACTACCCTACCCCGCTGCCATGAATATGATGATTGACCGATTGTTCGAAAAAGTGTCCGCCAACGGCCATGTGTGTGTCGGGCTGGACACGGACTACTCCTATTTGCCGGAATCTTTCGCGCATCAGTACCCAACCGTGGAGGAGGGCCTTTTCCAATTCAACAAGGCGCTGATTGACGCCACACTGGATGTGGCCGCCTGCTACAAGGTGCAGATTGCATACTACGAATCATACGGTCTTCCCGGCTTAAAGGCTTACAGTAAGACATTGCAGTATCTTCGCCAGAATCAGGCTGTTACAATTGCCGATATTAAGCGTGGCGATATAGCCAAGACAGCGGAGATGTATGCCAAGGCGCACTTCACTGGCGACTTTGAAGCCGACTTCATCACGCTAAGTCCCTACATGGGTCTTGACAGCCTTAACCCCTATCTGCCCTACGTCAAAGAGCAAGGCAAGGGACTCTTTGTCCTGATCCGCACTTCGAACGAAGGTGCCAAGGATATCGAGTACCTTCCCACAGGCGACCAGCGTGTGTACCATGTGGTGGGTCGGAAAATCAACGAGCTCGGCAAAGAATTTGTTGGGCAGTGCGGTTTTTCCGGCGTGGGCGGCGTGATGGGCTGCACCCATTCCGACGAGGCGGCGGAAATCCGTGCCATGTTGGACACGACCTTCTTCCTGATTCCCGGATATGGGGCACAAGGTGGTAAGGCGGAAGATATTGCCAAGTATTTGAAAGACGGTAACGGAGGCGTGGTCAACTCCTCTCGGGGCATCCTGCTCGCCTATCGCAAGCAGGAACACGGCGAACAGGATTTCGCCGGCTGCGCCAGACAGGAAGCTATCCGCATGCGTGACGACATTCTCCGTGCCATCGCACAAAACCGATAACAATTATGGACTATTTTGAATCCAAGGTCGTCGGCCAAGAACAGCTCACGGACGACATCTTCGTTCTGAAGGTGGAACGCCGGGATGCTGTGGTGGCCGCCGGCCAATTTTTTATGCTGAAATGCTGGGACAACGAGTTGACGCTCATGCGTCCGATCAGCCTGTTCAAAGCAGATGAGCACACATTACACTTCATGTACCGAATCATAGGCAAGGGCACGCGGCGGCTTTCCGCCTTGCGCGCGGGTGACCCCATTATGCTTTTAGGTGCCTTGGGTACAGGCTTCCCCGTGCGGGAAGTCAAGGGCAAGGTGGCCCTCGTGGGTGGCGGATTGGGCATACCCCCACTCTGTCAGACGACCCACGAACTCCATGACCTTGGCGTTGAGACGGATGTCTTCGTGGGTTACCGCGACACCTTGTTCGCCTTAGAGGACTTCGAGCCCTACGCACACGGCATCTTCGTGGCCACGGAGAAAGGCGAGGAGGGCTACCGCGGCTTTGTCACCGACCTGCTGAAGCCGGAACTCTATGATGCCGTATTCACCTGCGGTCCGGAGATTATGATGCGCAAAGTGGCCGCCATGTGCGCCGCAACGAACACGCCCTGCTGGTGTTCCATGGAGCATCGGATGGCCTGCGGCATCGGCGCCTGCCTCGGTTGCAGCATCCGCACGCCGGAGGGCATGAGACGGGTTTGCAAGGACGGACCTGTCTTCCCCGCCCATCTCTTGTTTCACTAATTAAAAACGACTGCCATGACATTATCCACGACCATAAACGGAGTTTTATTCAAAAATCCCATTATCGCCGCATCCGGCACATTCGGTTTCGGCGGTGAATACAATGAACTGTATGATGTGGGCTGCCTGGGCGGCATCAGTTCCAAAGGGCTGACGCTCAACCCCAAAGACGGCAATGAAGGCATCCGGGTCTTTGAAACACCCTCGGGCATGATGAACAGTGTGGGATTGCAAAATCCCGGTGTGGAGGCTTTCATCCGGGACGGAATCCCCGCCATGCGCAAGTTTGACACGGTGCTGATTGCCAATATGGGCGGCAGTTGTCTGGAGGACTATGTGGCGGGAGCGGAAATGCTCTCCCAGGCCGACATTGACATGCTGGAGCTCAACATCTCCTGTCCCAACGTGAAAAGCGGCGGTATGGCTTTCGGGCTAAAGGCTGATGTGGCGAAGGAGGTAGTGGCAGCTGTGCGCCAGGTGTGTAGCAAACCGCTGATGGTTAAGCTGTCACCCAACGCCGAGAACGTCGTTGAGATGGCACTCGCCTGTGAAGAGGCCGGTGCCGACTCCCTTTCACTGGTGAACACTTTCCAGGCTATGGCCCTTGACATCCGCACCCGAAAATCCGTATTCCAAAACCTGTATGCCGGGCTTTCCGGTCCGGCCATCAAGCCAATAGCCTTGCGCATGGTCCATTCGGTCTGCAAGGCCGTGCATGTGCCCGTGGTCGGCATCGGCGGCATCTCCACAGCTACCGACGTGCTGGAATTCATCATGGTCGGCGCATCGGCGGTGCAGATCGGCACAGTGAATTTCACCAATCCTACAGCAGGTCGTGACATCCTCGCCGATCTGGAAGAGCTGTGTGAAAGAGAGGGGATCGAGGAAATTGAGTCTGTTCGGGGAGTGATATAGCGGAAAGTGTAGATGACATGATCAATCAAATTCTTGGGATTTGGAAATTAAAAAATAAAACCACCACAAAATGAAGACCGTTGAACTAACCTCCAAAATCATCGTTTACGAGGATCGCAGCGAAGTGCCGGCTGAGCTGGTGACGCTCATTGCTCAGGCGGAAGAGGCCGCGCGACGTGCGTATGCTCCCTACTCCCGTTTCCAAGTCGGGGCGGCGGTGCTGATGAACAACGGCAAGGTCGTTACCGGCTGCAATCAGGAGAACGCCGTCTTCCCGGCAGGTCTCTGTGCGGAACGGACGGCAGCATTTGCCGCTTCAGCCCAATATCCGGAGGTCCCGTTTTCTAAAATCGCCGTTACGGCCATCAATCCGGTAGAGGTTCTGAAAGAGCCGATATCACCCTGTGGAAGCTGTCGGCAGGTGCTTTTTGAGTATGAAAGCAAATTCAACCAGCCAATAGAAGTGATCCTCGCCGGACAGGAGGGCCCCGTCTATCATTTCCGGTGCGTTGCCGACCTGCTCCCCTACACATTCCATGCCGGATTCTTGCCGTAGAGGGGCGGGTTGTTCATAACTTTATGGAAGTCGGGTGGAAGCCTGACTTTTTTTTTTCGATATTTGCGGCCTGATCCAATAACAATTCTCTTTATTTTTAATTTATGGAAAACAAGACTGTTACAGATAAAAGACAGGCGAAAGGGATGTCATATAACCGAATGGAGACGGTGATGGGGGTTACGGGGAAGCTCACTCCTCAGGCCGTCGAGTTTGAGGAGGCTGTGCTGGGTGCCTTGATGATTGACGAGGATGCCGTCACTGCTGTGCTGGATGTGTTGTCGCCCAAGATGTTCTATGTGGAAGCTCACCAGCATATCTTCTCCGCTATCAACAAGCTGTTCGGCATGGCCGAGCCCATCGACCTGCTGACGGTGACCAACCAGCTGCGTAAAGACAAGCTGCTGGACCTGGTAGGCGGCGCGTCTTATCTGGCGATGCTCACCAATCGGGTGACATCCTCGGCCAACATCGAATATCATGCCCGCATCGTGATGGAGAAGTTCGTTGTTCGCGAGCTGATCCAGAACTGCAACAGCATCATTGCCGACTCTTTCGACGAATCCGCAGATGTGCTGCAATTGCTTGACCAGGCGGAAACGAAGATTTTCAATATCATCGAAAGCAATTTCAAGCGCGACAGCAAAGAGTTGCACCAGGTGGTCCGTTCAGCCCTTGACAGTCTCAATCAGCTTCGTGAGAACACGGACGAATTGCAGGGTGTGCCTTGCGGCATTCGCGCCATCGACGAGAAGACCGGTGGTTGGCAAAAATCCGATCTGATCATCATGGCTGGTCGCCCTGGTATGGGTAAGACCTCCTTTGTGCTCTCCATCGCCCGTAATGCTGCCATCGATTACAATATGCCGGTAGCTTTCTTCTCCTTGGAAATGTCGGCCACACAGCTGGTACAGCGCATGTTTTCTATGGAGTCTGGCGTCAATTCCGAACATATCTCCAAAGGAAACCTGACCGCTGACGAGTGGCAAAAACTGATGGACAATGTGGGCAAGCTCGAGACTTCCAACCTGATTATTGACGACACGCCTGCCCTCTCCGTCTTTGACTTGCGTGCCAAATGCCGCCGGCTGAAACACAAATACGGTATCAAATTGGTCATTATCGACTACCTGCAGCTGATGCAGGGCAAAGCGGATGGCACAGCCAAGAACGGTAACCGTGAACAGGAAATCAGCTATATCTCCCGTTCTCTGAAGGCGTTGGCTAAAGAACTGGACGTGCCGGTCATAGCTTTGGCACAGCTGAGCCGTGCCGTGGAAACCCGTGGGGGCAGCAAACGTCCGATGCTGTCAGACCTTCGTGAGTCAGGTTCCATCGAACAGGATGCCGACATGGTACTTTTCATTTACCGTCCGGAATATTACAAAATGGATGTGTTTGAAGAAGACCAGACCCCTTCTGCTGGCCTTGCTGAAATCATGTTTGAGAAAAACCGTCACGGCAGCAACGGCAATGTACGTGTCCGTTTCCAAAGCCAATACACGAAATTCTCGGATGTGGATACCGCCGTCTTCACGGAGGGTGAGAGCAATCCGACAGCCCCCCGCATTCTCCCCAACGCACATTTCGACACTATAGATGCCAGCTTCAATAATGATGAAGGACAAACCTTTGAAGATAATGGCCAGCCATATGATTTAAACCCGATGGATTCCCCAATGCCTTTCTGAAAATGAAGAAGTTATCAATGGAGGAATTGCACCGTATCACCCCTGAACAGTTCAAGGTTCAGGAGAAAGTCCCGGTGGCGGTGGTCTTGGACAGTATTCGTAGCATGAACAATGTGGGGTCCATTTTCCGCACTTGCGACGCATTCAAGATTGAAAAGCTGTACTTGTGCGGCATCACGGCATGCCCGCCCAACAAGGAGATCAGCAAGACAGCCTTGGGCGCCACAGAGAGCGTGGATTGGGAATACGCGGAAGATGTGTTGCCTCTGGCCGAAAAACTGAAACAGGAAGGCTATGCGGTTCTGATGGTCGAACAAGTGGACGAGTCCCGGAAATTGCAGGATGTCAATTTTAAAGATTATGAAAAAGTGGCCTTGGTGGTGGGCAATGAAATCTATGGCGTGGACGAGCGTCTGCTGTCCGTCTGTGATGCCGCCGTGGAAATCCCGCAGTTTGGCACCAAACACTCGCTGAATGTGACGATTGCAGCCGGTATCGTCATCTGGGAAGCCGTGCGCCAGATGGCCCTATAACGACCACTCCCCTACTAATTGTGCCAGCGTATCCAAGGCCTCATCCACAGTGACGGCACCTGTAAGCCGTTGCTTGCCTTTGTAAACGCACACCAATCCGTTTGAGGCTCCCACAATGCCGAAGTCGGCGTCGGCCATCTCTCCCGGCCCGTTGACAATGCATCCCATTACGCCAATCTTAAGTCCCGGATAACCGGAAAACCGCTCCTTGACCTCGGCCAGGACGGATTGTATGTTGTATTGGGTGCGCCCGCAGGAGGGACAGGAAACGAAGTCCGTCTTGGTCATGCGGATACGGCAGGCCTGTAGAATGACGGCTTCCAGATTCCGGATTTCGGATTCTGGAAAATGAGGATTCTCCAAACGTATATCTCGGATGCGATGCTTGAAATAGGCATATCCGGCTAAAGCGGAGGCCTTGGCCATCCACAGGTCGAAGTCAGTGTCGTTACTGGAAAATACAAGTGTATCCTCCTGAATATCGGCATCTTCCGGATGTATTTGTTGTACGGCCCGCAGGAGCGTGTGTGCGAAGGGTGTCTCCTGCTCCGGCGGCTCGGTGAGTGAAACGCGGATGGTGTCGCCCACGCGCATGAGCAGCAGCGCGCCGATGCCGGCGGCGGATTTCACGCGTCCCTCCAGCCCGCTTCCGGCTTCCGTGACACCCAGATGCAACGGATAGGTGCAACCCCGCCGTCCCATCTCCTCATGCAGGAGGATGGTGGCCTCCATCATCGTCAGTACATTGCTGGATTTCATGGAGATGACCACCTTGTGGAAATCATAGCGCTCGCAGATGTCAATCCATTCCAGCGCCGACTGGACCATGGCGTTCGGGGTGTTGCCATAGCGGCTCACGATGCGGTCGCAGAGAGAGCCGTGGTTGATGCCGATGCGGATGGCCGTGTCATGTTTGCGGCATTGCTCCAGCAACGGAGCGGCGCGTAGGGCCATGCGCTCCACGGCGGCGTCATATTCCGCCTCGCTCATGTCAAGGTGGGAGAAGTTGCGCTTGTCCACATAGTTGCCCGGATTGATGCGTACTTTCTCAACCACGGAAGCCACGGCCTCCGCCACCTTGGGGTTGAAATGCACGTCAGCGACGATGGGCGTTTTTATTCCCTCGGCACGAAGTGTCTCTTTGATCTGTCGCAAAGGCTCCACCTCTTTCAATGAGGGTACTGTGATACGGACCATCTCTGCCCCGTTCTGGATCATGCGACGGCATTGCGCCACGGTGGCCAACACATCCATGGTGTCGGTATTGGTCATCGACTGCACCACCACAGGGGCATCGCCTCCGATTTTAACATTGCCGATGCAAAATCCGGTCTTGCTGTTCATCGTCTGAAAGATTGATATTTATGATTTCTGCATTTGGGCAAATCCCTGTGCTTTGATTTCCACCTGATGGT
>JAIKYR010000139.1 GCA_024682995.1 Bacteroidales bacterium
ACGGTCACGCGGGCCTTGGCGATCAGCTGGATGCCGTCCTTGGCCACGGCGGCCACAGGCGGTGTGTTGATGACCTTGGGGTTCACGGATGTCTGGATAGCCTCCAGCACGTTACGGCCAGCCAAGTCGATGGCCGTGGCCGCCTTGAAATCCAAGGGAATGTTAGCCTTCTCCGCCGAGATGAGGGCACTCACCACGGGCTTCACATGACCGCCCGCGAGGAAGTGCGCCTCCAGCTGGTCACGGTTCAGCTTGATACCGGCCTTGGTGGCCGTAATCATCGAATTGACAATCATATCTGGCGGAACACGACGCCAGCGCATCAGGATGAGCTGCACCAGTGAGACATGCACGCCATTCAGGATGGCGATGAACCACAGGCGCAACGGAACCATCCAGAAAAAGAGAATCAGCAGCGCGAGTACGCCGATGATGATGAAAACAGTCTGTGTCATTTCTTTACAATTTTGGTTTTACGTATATTTTACTTGCCTCAATTTTTGTAACCTCAATTTCCGTATCCACATCTATAAAATCCTGTTGGGAGGTCACCTCCACCACCTCACCGTCAAACTCACCCGTCCCCATCGGGGCGATGCGCGAGATAGCCCGACCGGTCATGCCAACCTGCACCTTGGCGGTGTCCACCTCATTCATCTTACCGTCAATCTGCGTGTTGAGCTGCAGCTTGCGCCACGTCTTGGTACGCATCATCATCACAAAGGAACCGATTACCGCCACCGCTGTGAAGATCAGACACAGGAATCCGGCCACGGAACCATACTGTACGAAGGCTGCCACAATGCCACCCACCATGCAGAGCACACCCACAATGGCCACCACACCTCCTGGAATCACCAGGAAATCCAAGATCATCAGCAGGATGCCGACGATGATGATAAATATAATACTACCCCAACCCATGACGATGATCAATTAACAATTAATAATTAAGAATGAATGGTGTTAAGAGATTTTGACGATGTAGTAGTTTTTCTTGCCCTTTTGGACTAATATATAGCGTTGATTCAGAAGGTTATCCGTTGTAACAGCCGCATCCTCTTTCACCTTAGCCTTGTTGATGGAGACGCCATTGTCTTTGAGCATCCGCCGGGCTTCGCCTTTGGAGGCGAATATCTTGGTATGCTCGGCCAGGAAGTCGACCACGCCGCAACCGTTTTCCAACACAGAGGCTGGAACGTCGAATTGGGGCACGCCATCAAATACAGAGAGGAACATCGTTTCGGAAAGGCTGGCAAGGTCTTCCGTAGTACCTTTTCCGAAGAGGATTTCGGAGGCTTTCACAGCAGCATCATAATCCTCCTGCGAGTGCACGCGCACGGTCAGGTCCTTAGCCAACGCTTTCTGTAACACACGCAGATGCGGGGCTGCCTCATGCTCCCGTTCCATTGCCTCTATCTCCTCCTTTGTGAAATGGGTGAAGATGCGGATATAGCGCTTGCTGTCCTCATCTGAGCAGTTGAGCCAGAACTGGTAGAAGGTGTAGGGCGAGGTGCGGTTGGGATCCAGCCAGATATTGCCCTTCTCCGTCTTGCCGAATTTGCTACCGTCGGCCTTGGTGATGAGCGGGCAGGTCAGGGCGTAGGCCTCGCCGTTAGCCTTGCGACGGATGAGCTCGGTACCGGTGGTGATGTTGCCCCATTGGTCGGAGCCGCCCATCTGCAGCCTGCAGCCGTAATTCAGATACAAATACAGAAAGTCGTAACCCTGCACCAGCTGATACGAGAATTCCGTGAACGACATGCCGTCACCCTCGCCATTGAACCGCTTCTTCACCGAGTCCTTGGCCATCATGTAGTTAACCGTGATATGCTTACCGATGTCACGGATAAATTCCAGAAACGAGAACTTGCTCATCCAGTCGAAGTTGTTGACAAGAATAGCGCTGTTAGGCTCGCCGGTGTCAAACTTCAGGAATTTGCCAAGCTGTTTGCGGATACACTCCTGATTATGGCGCAACGTCTCTTCATCAAGCAAATTACGCTCCTGGGATTTGCCCGACGGGTCACCTATCATGCCCGTAGCGCCACCCAGCAGGGCGATGGGCCGGTGGCCGCAGCGTTGCAAGTGCGAGAGCATCATGATGCCTACCAGATGGCCTATATGTAAGGAATCCGCCGTCGGGTCAATGCCCAGATATGCGGAGCAGACTTCTTTCTGCAACAACTCTTCCGTTCCAGGCATGATGTCGTGCAACATGCCACGCCATTTCAATTCTTCTACAAAGTTCATGAACGTTAGTTTTAAAATTTAATAGTGAGAAAGTGTTTGGGGGTATTAAGCTTTGTAAGGTTAAAAGTATAAAAGTAAATAAGGTTATGGGTGAACGTATAATTAATTCTATTGGTTCTTTACATGTGCGATCAGGTCCACGACCCATTTGCCTTCCTCCTTGCAGAGGCAGCAGTCCACATTGCGTTTGGCACCATCCTTTGTGTAATGGCAGCTGCATTCGGCCAGCGAGTCGTTCTCCATCTTGCATGTCACATCCTGAAACTCCACTTTTACATTCTTCATCCGTTCCCTTTCCGCATCATCCGTGGTTTTCTCCAGCTGTTGGATAATCACCTTGTTGTTGGAACGGGTGTATTTGTACATGTTATTAAAATCCGCCGTTACGAATGCCGTCACGAAAGCCTTGGTCACTTCTTCAGGAGTTTCCGCCTTTTCTGTTGATTTACAAGAAATTAAAGAAAGCGTGGTCAAAAGTACAATGAATAGGAATCGCATCTGTTTCATAAACTTCAATTTTGAGCGCAAAAATAACGTATTTTTCCGTTTTTTCAATCCTAAAACACTTTTTTGTTAAAACACAGGAAATGTGTCCACCAATTTCAGCTTGAACAAGTTGTTACGATGCATCCGATCTATTTTCTCCTTGATTTCCGGTTCGGGATCCTCAATGCCGCGGATATAACGGTCGAGGGTGGCGTAAGTGAAGCCGAATTTCTCCTCGTCGGAGGTGGAGTGCGGCAGGTCGTCGGTGGGCACCTTGTGGACCCACTGGTAAGGGATGCCCATGAGGTCGCCGATCTGGAGCAGTTCCGTGACGGTGAGATTGGCCAGCGGTTCCACGTCGGAGGCGCCGTCGCCGAACTTGGTGAGATAGCCGATGTAGTTCTCACTGAGGTTGCACGTGCCCATCACGCGCCCATTGTTCGACTGGCTGATGGCGTAGAGCGTCACCATGCGCAGGCGCGGGGGCATGTTCTGCTCGGCCTGCACGGACATGTCGAACCACCAGGGCTCCGTCTGCCGTGCCCGTCCGTCAGCGAACATCTGTTTCAGGGCCGTAGTCATGCCGCCGATGTTGGCCTCAATGAAGCGGATACCGAAATGGCGGGCGATGGCATCGGCCCCATGCAGGTCCTGACCCGCGTCGGGCATACCCACGCCGATGACGCGGTCCTGGCCGAGGGCCTCCACGCAGAGGGCGCACATGATGGTGGAATCCTTACCACCCGACAAGCCGATGACGGCATTGCAGCCCGGTCCGTTCTGTTCAAACCAGTTGCGAAGCCACTCCACCAACCGGTTTCTTGTCTCTAAAGCATTAAACTCGTACATAATATCCTTAATTAGCGTTTTATTTCAAATTACAAAAAATCATTCCTCCCCGTATCCGTTGGGATTCTTCTTTTGCCAGTTCCAGCTGTCGCGGCACATTTCGAAGATACCGTACCGGGCTTTCCAGCCCAGCTCGCGCTCCGCCTTGGAAGGGTCGGAGTAGCATTGCGCTATGTCGCCTGCCCGCCGCGGCTTGATGACATAGGGGATCTTCACCTGATTAGCTTCCTCGAAGGCATGCACCACCTCCAGCACCGAATAGCCGTGTCCCGTGCCGAGGTTGTACACGGCCAGTCCGCATGGCCTATCAATGGCCTCCAGCGCCTTGACATGGCCTTCCGCCAGATCGACCACATGGATATAATCGCGCACACCAGTGCCGTCGGGCGTGTCGTAGTCGTCGCCGAAGACCCCCAGACACTCGCGCTTGCCGATGGCCACCTGGGTAATGTAGGGCATCAGATTGTTGGGAATACCGTTGGGGTTCTCCCCTATCCTGCCTGACGGGTGCGCCCCGATTGGGTTGAAATAGCGCAACAGCACCACGTTCCACGCGGGATCGGCAGTCTGCATATCGGTCAGGATCTGCTCCAACATGCTCTTGGTCCAGCCGTACGGGTTGGTACACAATCCTTTGGGACACTCTTCCGTGATGGGTATCTGCAGCGGGTCGCCATAGACCGTTGCAGAGCTGGAGAAGATGATGTTCTTGCACCCGTGTGCGCGCATCACATCCAGCAGCGTGAGCGTGCCCGTGATATTGTTTTCGTAATATTCCCAAGGTTTGGCCACGGACTCGCCTACGGATTTCAACCCTGCGAAATGGATGCAGGCATCGAAACGATGGTGGGCAAACAACGATTCCAGGGCATTCCGGTCGCGAATGTCGGCGCGGCAGAAGGGGACTTCCAACCCACCCGTCAGTTCCGCCACCCGTTCAAGGGACTTGGGGCTGCTGTTGCTGAGATTGTCCAGCACCACCGCCTCGTATCCGGCCTTGCGCAGTTCCACCACCGTATGGGTGCCGATGAACCCCGCACCACCCGTAACCAAAATTTTCTTCTTCATCTTTACAATATTAAATTATAGTATGATAACAACGGCCTTCCGTCTTACGAGTTGCAAAGGTACAAAAAACAACGAAAAATCTATCCTAATGACATAAAAAAAGCGTGCCATATTAGCACGCCTCATTTATCAGATTCGCATTTTCAGTGGCCTGTCCTGCAAGTTTTAGTATTCGTCCTCGTTGAAGAAAAAATCCTCCTTCGTGGGATAATCGGGCCATAGATCGATGATGGAATCATACGACTCGCCTTCGTCATCAATCTCCTGCAAATTCTCAATCACCTCCATAGGTGCACCGGAACGAATCGCATAATCCAACAATTCTTCCTTTGTAGCCGGCCATGGAGCATCTTCCAATTTCATTGCTAATTCCAGTGTCCAATACATAACCTTTACGAATAAAATTTATATAATTTTTTAGGGGTGCAAAAGTATAATAATTATAGTATAATGCCATAAAAAATTAAAATTTTATTTCATTGACACATAATATGTTTCGGAAATTTCATATTTTACATGGAAAAATCTTGCCAAAATAAAGAAATAATCGGATAGTCGATTCAGCACTTTTTGCACCTTATTGTAAACCTCTTCGGAGGCCATCAGGGCGACCACTTTCCGTTCGGCGCGGCGGCACGCCGTGCGGCACACGTGCGCGGTCGCGATCACCTCGTTGCCCTGGGGCAGGATGAACCCCTTCCACGGCGGAAGCTGTGCCGAAAGGGTGTCTATTTCCCGCTCAATGTCCGACACGAACGCATCCAGATCCACCTGCTTCCAATATTTCTCCCACAATGGGATCGGCGTGGCCAGCATTCCACCCACGACAAACAACTTCTGTTGGATTTCTCCCAAAAAAGGGACAGGTTCTTTCGAAATAAGCACCCCGATGAACGCATTCAGTTCATCCACGGTACCATATGCATCCAGCAGGTCGCAATTCTTATAAACTCTTGATCCATCGGATAATGAGGTCATTCCGGCATCCCCTGTTTTCGTATAAATCTTCATAAAAAAATTTTTTTTGCAAATGTATAAAAAAAATGTATCTTTGCCGCCGCAAAAGCAAAGAGAAAAAACAAGTCTCCTTAGCTCAGTTGGTAGAGCAATTGACTCTTAATCAATGGGTCCAGGGTTCGAGTCCCTGAGGGGACACTGAAAGCACTCCAAACCTAATTCGTTCGGGGTGCTTTTTTTATCCTTTTTGGTTCAAAAAAACTCGACAATGAAAAAGATCATCCTGTTCCTGCTTGTCCTCGCCACCATGCATGCGTGGGCGCAATCGCAATATGTGAACCCCTTTGTGGGTACCGACGGCCACGGGCACACCTTCCCTGGCGCCATCGTCCCCTTCGGGGCGGTGCAGGTCAGTCCCGACACACGCCTCGACGGCTGGGACGGCTGTTCCGGCTACCACTACAGCGACAGCCGCATCTACGGTTTCTCGCACACGCACCTCAGCGGCACCGGCTGCAGCGACTACGGTGACATCCTCATCATGCCGTTTTCGGGGAATCCCTCCATACACAACGGCGAGTACTCTGCCACCTTCAGCCACAAGCACGAGCAGGCCTCGCCCGGCTACTACCGCGTGGAGCTGGACAACGGCGTGCAGGTGGAGCTCACCACCGGCCAATATGTGGCCGTACACCGCTACACCTTCCCCAAGAAAGGACCGCGCGGCATCATCATCGACCTGACCCATCGAGACAAGGTGCTCGCCTCCGGCATCACCCATCAGGGAAACGAGTTCTTCGGCTTCCGCCGTTCCGAGGCCTGGAATCCCGACCAGTATTGCGCCTTCTCCATCCTGCCCTCAACCCCCGTGCAGCGGGTCGAATACTTCTACAACGACCAGCCCGCGGGCGACCATGACGTGCGCGGCGAGAACTGCAAGGCCATCCTCTACTTCGCCGACAACGTGCGCACCGTGACCCTCAACGTGGCCATCTCCGCCGTGGACATCCAAGGGGCCATGAACAACCAGAAGGAACTTGCGAACCTCACCTTCGACCAAGTGCGGAAAAACGCCGTTTCCGCGTGGGACCGCGAACTGGGCAAAATCAAGGTGGAATCCGCCAACGAAGAGTATCTTAAAACATTTTATACAGCCTTATATCATTGTTTCACATCCCCTTACCTCTACTCGGATTTGGACGGCCGCTACCGCGGCATGGACGGTGAAATTCACGACGGCGACGGCAGGCACCAGATGTACACGGTATTCTCGCTGTGGGACACCTACCGCGCCCTGCACCCGCTGCTCAACATCATCGACCGGAAGCGCACGGAGGATTTCCTCTACACGTTCATGCAACAATACCGTCAGGGCGGGATGCTGCCCGTGTGGGAACTATCGGCCCACGAAACCTGGTGCATGATCGGCTACCACTCCGTGCCCGTCATCCTGGACGCCTACGTCAAGGGCATCCACCCCTACGATGAGAAGGAGATGCTGAAAGCCATGGTCCACAGCGCCACCCTCGACAAACTCGGGCGGTCTGAGTACGCCCAACACGGCTACATCCCCGGCGACGCCGACAACGAATCCGTGTCGAAGACCTTGGAGTACGCCTACGACGACTGGTGCATCGCGCAGTTCGCCACAAAGACACGCAATTTAGAGGTGGCCAACGAGTTCGACCGTCGCGCCTTATCCTATCGCAACATCTTGGACCCCAACGGGTTCATGCACGGCAAGATCAACGGCGGCTTCATCGCCCCATTCGACCCCACGGAAGTCAATAACTTCTATACCGAGGCCAACAGCTGGCAGTACTCCACCTACGTGCCGCACGACCTGTCAGGTTACATCTACGAAATGGGCGGCAGAGAGCGCACCGAGCAGTTCCTGGACCGTCTTTTCCACTCCGATTCCAAGATGACCGGTCGCGACCAGTCAGACATCACGGGTGTCATCGGACAGTACGCGCACGGCAACGAGCCCAGCCACCACGCCGCCTACCTCTACAACGAGGTGCTGCGTTACGATAAGACCTGCGACATGGTCCGCAAGATCATGACAGAGCTCTATACTTCCAAACCCGACGGCCTCTGCGGCAACGAAGACTGCGGCCAGATGTCGGCATGGTACGTGTTCAGCGCCCTCGGATTCTACCCCGTCTGTCCGGGCAGCAACAGCTACTCGTTAGGCCACCCGCTCTTCGATCGGGCGACCATCACATTGGAAAATGGTAAAAGCCTGGTTATACGGCGGGAAAGGAAAGGCGACAACGTAGCCAACATCACCATCAATGGCAAATCAATCATCAATCCGTACATGCGCTTCGGGTTCGACGACATCAAAAACGGCGGCGAGATTGTCTTCACCATGGGTTCTCTGCCCACCAACCGTTTCATGGGTGCCCGCGACGGCTATGCGACCAAAATTCCTGCCCCGCCCGTGCCATACTTCTCCACCGACAAACGGAGTTTCAGCGAGCCCACGCAGGTGGAGATTCTCAACTACCGTCCCAACAATCTCCAACTGAAAAGCTATGAGGTGGACACGTGGGCCGAGACCGACATCTATTATACGACCGACGGCAGCACGCCCGCGCCCACGCACGGCACACGGTACGACAAGCCCATCACTGTGGACAAAGAGATGACAATCAAAGCGATAGCTTATCACAAAGACCTCGGAGCCAGCCCTGTTGCCGAGGCACATTATGTCTTCTTCAACAAAGACAAAACGCTCGCCTACCTCACCCAACCCAACCCGCAGTACTTCGCCGGCGGAAACGACGGCCTCATCGACGGCATCCGTGGCAAGGCCAACTGGCGCGTGGGCAACTGGCAGGGCATCCAAGGCGACTTCGAGGCCATCATCGACCTCCAGGAGAACAAAGATGTCAAGCGCGTGGCCGTCAGCTGCCTGGAAGATGTGCGAGCCTGGATTTTCTTCCCCTCCAAAGTGGAAGTTTTCATTTCCGACGACGGCGAGCACTACCAGCCCTTCGGCACGGCCAATGGCATCGGCTCCGAGAAGTCGGAAGAGGCCAAGTTGCACGAGTTTGTCGTAACTGGAAAGAGTAAAGGCCGTTACCTGAAAGTGAAGGCCACCAACTACGGCAAGCTGCCCGACTGGCATGTGAGTGCCGGCCACCAAGCGTGGTTGTTCATGGATGAGATTATGGTACAGTAATGTTCCCCGCCGCGATAGGTTGACGCGAGACTATGTCAAATATAGCACGGCCTTGAAACACTATAAATATAGCTGAGTATCACTGTTTCCTTACGGATGTTAATTGTTCCTCGCTCAACCCAGTTGCACTAACAACATCAACAAGCGGAACACCTAATTCCAATAGTTTCTTGGCGGTTTGCAGGAGGGCTTCTTCTCTGCCTTCCGCTCTACCCTTTTCCATACCCTCTTCTATTCCTTCCTTTCTTCCTTTCTCCATACCTTTCTCCATACCTTTCTCAAAACCATCCTCAAAACCCTCCGCCTTCGCCATACGGCGGTTGTACGCCATAGCCTCCTTCACGTCCTCGTACTCCAATATGCTTTTCTCGTACTCCTGTTTTTCCATATCTGTCAGTTTTGTCAGTTTGCATTCCTCATACAACTCGTGGAAGACCGCATTCTCCGCCGGTATGTCGTTTTCACCCATCTGCCACATGTTCTTGATCGCGTAACACCACTTCTCCCGGTCGTCCGCCAACTTCACGAACCGTTTTCGCGCGGCAAATTTACTCAAATCTATCAACAAAAATGACATCTTCTCCGAAAAAATTTCGTTCCGGTCGTCCTTCAGCATCACTTGCTGCACGAATTCCTCGCGACCCGCCAACTCCTTGATGCCGAAATCCACCAGGATAATCGAAATCACCGTTGGATAGTTGTACATCCGGTCGCCCCGACAGAGCGAACTGCTGATGATGCGAGACGTGTAGGCGATGAGCCTGTTCTTCAGGAACTCCTGCCTGGCCTGCTGCATCTCCACGATGATGTTGTCCCTGTTCTGGTCCGCGCAGAACACGTCGAACACCAAGCGCTTCTCCTTGTCGGTCAGACCGAGCTGCTCCGACTGTCGGTAGCTGATGTCCGTCACCGGACCGATATAGGGCGGCAGGAAGGCGTTGAGGAAATGGATGAGATTCTTCTTGTACTGCTCGGTGCCGAAGATGCGCTTGAAGCCGAAGTCCGTCAGCAGGTTGATGTTCTGGGGTTCTGTATTCTTATTCATTGTCATGACATTTAAAATTTATTGTTACCCCGCAAAGATACAACACCCCGAAGGCGAAATCAAGGCCTTTATAAAATTATTTTATTGAAAATCAACATAATAACAATCTACATATTTGTAGAAGAAAAGTGCAGATAACCTTCAAAAAGATGCAAAAATGCCAAAACGCAAAAACCAGCACTCCCGCCAAGGCATGGAGCAGAGGTCGAATATTTCGGAGTTTTTCGGGGATTCTGCAGCGAACAGGGAAAAGGAAACATGGCGGCATACACCCAACGGAATGGTGCACACCGGAACCTCTAACATGACCCTCAAACCATACAACAAAGGGCGCGGCCCAACGAAAACACCCTTCATTGATTACTATTCACCGACTACAAATCACGGTTCAGTTGTCACGCATGCAACGGACAGAAAGGAGAAAACATAAGAATTTCCTGATCTGCAAAATTTTTCCACATACAAAAAGTCCCGTAGACGACTACAGCTACAGCACCACCTCGCCAGTCTCGGCGTCCAACAGCAGTGTCTGCATCGGCTTCAAAGACAGGCTGATCGTCCTGCCATTACGCAGACGTATAGTACGCGGGCCACCGTCTTTCGTGTGAATCATCACCAGTCCCGAACCGGCCACCACGGCATCCGAATCCTCATCGTAGATATGGCATCCGGCATCCCGGAACAGATGCTGCCACAGGCGGCAGTCCACCATCGGAAGGCCCACAAAACAATCTGTAACGCCATCGTGCTTCTTGCGGGCCGCAGCCATCGAGCCGTCCGGAAAATAAGCCAATGGCACCGCTGCATCATCCGTGACACGGAAAAAGACTTGCCGCCAGGACATTCCGCTCCTCTTTTCACTCATGAAAATTGTCTTGCCCACCTCGGCAATCCGTTCTCCCGACTGGAACAGGGTATCCCAAGAATCCACAAACCGCATATCAGGAATCGAATCCGCATAAAACGCATCCACCTCCATGCCCGCACACTCCCGCACGTGCCACACATCCAAGGTTCGCCCGTCGTTGTATCCCGGTGCTGTCAGCCACACTAATGTGCGACTGTCTCGGGCCACCTCGCGGCGAATCCACTGACGAAGTTCCGGCTCTATATGAAAACAATTCACGAAGACCACCACCTTATATTTTTCTAACGGCATCCGTTTCAAATCCGACAAATAGCAGGTGGCCACGGAAGCGCCGGACTTAAACGCCTCTATCGCCACCACATTCACAGAAGTTTGGTCAGTGATCGGGTCATCTGTGTCGCGACTGGCGGTATGGTAAAACACTTTCGTATCGAACACCATCAACACATCCGCCGGATTATCCTGATTATGATGAAAATAACGTTCTTCCACCTGCTTCATACGGGCTATCTCCGCCATATAGTCAGGATCATCCCACCAGCCCGAAGTCATGATAGGGCCGAAATCATAATACCACATTCCGCCACCACGCAGGAAGGGATGCAGCACGAACTTGCGTAGAATCTGGATGCTTTCGGCCTTGGGGTAACGCTGCAGGCCGCCCAGCATGATGAAACCATAATGGCTGGGCTGGTCCATCTCGTCGAGCCACAGCTTCCCATGCAAGTTCACGGATTCCACCAAGCCGCGCGACAAACCCGGTCCACCCGGCAGGCGGCTGTTTTTGTTATAGGCCTGCGGAGCGGACAGGAAATCGATATAAGGCGAGTTGAGCACATCCTCTTCACATAAATGACCGCCCGCCGCCTGCCTTCCAAACATCGAGAGATAATAGCCATAGAAACAACCCACCACTACCGGGCGCGGCCACGACTCCTTCACTATCTTGGCAAAATAGTTGATGCTATTGGTAACAGCCTGGTGCTGACAATCATAATAATCGATAACAAACTGCTCGCGTTGCGGGTCGCGGAAGATGCCCGCGCAGGTCTGATGCCGCTCCATGCCCGGCACCGAGGCGGTGACCAAGGTCACACTCTTATCATTCCAGGCCTGCTGCAATTTTTTATCTGTACTATATTTATCTGAAAGATAGGAACGGAAATAGCGTTGCATTGGCTCCGACACGTCGGGATCGTGCCGCACGAAGGCCCAATAATGGTTTTCCCCGTTCACGCCCATCGTCAGCTGAAGGCCCATCACATGTTTTCCTTCCGGCGTATCGGCAAAGTCACGGCAGAACTGCCGCACCATCGCCCCCATCTCCTCCAGCCAGCGCTTGGAGGCATAGCTGCACCGCGGCACGGTGTCCAAATCCTTCCACAGGTAGTTCTGATAGGCCGGGCGATAAGGTTCCTCCGCCAAGCCGGCATCGGCAAAGCGAGTACACTCTTCCGGATGCTGGCGAAGCCATCGGAAGGTGGGGTTGCAATGCAACCGGAACATTACCGCCGCCTTCGGGCAATGGGCCAACAGCCCGCGCACCTGCCGCACCGCCTCCCCAATGTCCAGCGACCCATCCTCCATTATCATCTCTTCAAACCATAAGTCCAGCTGGTACAAGGTGAAACCAGCATCGGCAAACAAGGCGATATTGTGCGACGGCCCCGCCTCGTACGAACGGTTGCCTGTCGGACGATCGGTGAGCGCATAAAACTGGGGTACCACGGGCACATCATTGATATAGAGCGCCGGACGGCCTTTGTAGGGTTTCACCTCCGCCCGCTCCACACGATAGTCCGAATCCGTCTGTGCAGACAATGGACATATCCGCCCGAACACTCCTATGCACAGGCAAATCCACAACATTCGAATCTGTTTCATACGAAGCGTCTTGGAAGTTTATTTTTTCACCACCTTACCTGTATGCAAAGTGGTTCCAGCACCCATTATTTTCACCATGTAAATGCCAACAGGTATATCAGAGATGTCTAAACGGAGCGATGATTCGCCCATCGGCACCGATTTCAGCAAGCGTCCGGCAAGGTCCCACAACTCCACATTCATATCCTTGACAGTGCCGTCCGGTGCGGTCAGGACCAGATAATCAGAGGCTGGATTGGGAGAAATCGTGAACGGAGACGCATCATGGTCGCCCACACCGTATGTCAGCGGCACCAGGGCCACATCCTGCCAAAGGGTAGCACGCGTACCTACTGTGAGCGTTATCGTTTTGGAATAATAGCCGGGAGCCGAATAGGTGACATTATAGGTACCTGCTTTGATGGGACGATGGTAGTCGCCCGCCGGCAGATGCGATGAGACCTGAGAGTTATCCTTGTCGTGGTTGAGTATCGTAACCTTTGCCTCAATGGGAAGACCCGTCACCGAATCGGTCACGATGCCCCGAATACCGTAAAGGCTCTCCTCTATGTAACTGAGCAAGGAGGATTTTATCCAACTCCAATAGTAGGGCAACTGGTTGGAGGAGACCACTTTGTCCTCACTCACCTCAATGGTCATCTCCCGACACGATTGGAAATAGTTGAAATAATCCTGTCTCGAGCCGGTAATCACGTACCAGTCGCCACCCTCGGTCACACCGTTGGACTCTTCCGTCATATAGGAATTATGATAACGGTGACAGGTGTCAACGAAACGGCGGGAGACCTCAAGCCACCAGGGGGCATCAGCATGGGCGCGCTGATTGGTCGTCCAGGTGTCCCACGGATAGTTGCACACCTCAGCCCCCCCGTGAAAGTTGGCCGACATCGTAAAATGGTGCTGCGTTCCGAACGCCATCATCGCCTCTATCTCCGGCTCATAACTGCCAGATGTGGAATGTCCGAATTGCGGATACGACCGGTTCAGATCCACCTCATTATAATTATATCGTGTGGAATAGTAAGCACTCAACTGATTGTTTGAATAATGATAGGTGCCGTCCGGATTCTCCAGCGGGCAGATCCAGATGTCCACACTATCCACCAGACGATGGACACGGGCATCCGTTTCATAATTATTCAACATATAATGAATGAGATGCAGCATAAGATAATAGCCTACCGGCTCATCACCATGCATGGTAGCGGAGTAGAAGAACGATGGTTTGTCGCCCTTATCCTGAAGATTGTTGCTGATATGCACGGCAAACAGCGACCGACCGCCAGGCGTGGCAGCCAACAGCGTATCGACCTTACAAAGATTCGGAAACTGCCGTTGGAACGTGTCCAACATGGCCTTATACGTCGAGTAGGTGGGATAACGGTTCCAGGAGGAGACCATCTGACTGTAGCTTGTGGCCATCGCCAATGTGGCACGAGTAGGGGTCACCACGCTGTAGGGCAAATCCAACTCCAGGAAACGGGCATACTCCTTCCGTCCCAGGCAAACCCGGACAATAAGATGATCCGCATCCAACCGACGGACTTTGTCCACCGAGAAATCACGAGAGAAGGTGTAGAGCTGTGCGGGGATCATCTGCACCTCCACATACTGCTGTACCAGATTCGTATCCAAAGCGGTTGTCTGGGCCACTGTAGAGAAGGCGAGCATGAGAGCCAAGCCCATGATAACAAAATGTTTCATAAAAGCTACAAATTAAGAAGATCGTGGATTTTCTGCTGCAATTCCTCCGACACGCTGACCAGCGGCAGACGCAGCACATTGTCGATTCTCCCCTGCTCGTACAGCACAGCCTTGATGCCACAGGGATTACCCTCCTTGAAGCAGGCTTGTGCGAGGTCGAAGAGTTTGTCATGGTAAAGGCGTGCCTTGATGAACTGGTCGGCGGCGGCCAGATGGACCATATTGGAAACTTCCGCCGGGAAGGCGTTGGCCATCACGGAGATCAGTCCGTCCATACCGGCGGCCATCAGCGGCAGGGTCAGCATATCATCACCGGAAATCACCAAGAAATTGTCCGGTTTGTGGTTCAGCAGGTAAAGAATCTGCTTCATACTGCCAGAGGCTTCTTTGATACCCACCACGTTAGGGCAGGCCTCGACCACCCGCAGCACCGTCTCCGCCTGGATGTTGGTGGCCGTGCGTCCGGGCACATTGTAGAGAAACATCGGCAGGGGGCAATGCTCGGCCAGGGCTTTGTAATGGGCCAGCAGGCCCGCCTGGCTGGGCTTGTTGTAGTAGGGTGTCACTGATAACACCGCATCCACCGCGAGGCGTTCCACACGGGAGAGCTGGTGGATCATCATCTGGGTGTTAGGGCCGCCAAGGCCATACATCACCGGCAGACGTCCGCCGTTGGTCTCCGTGATGCAGCGCAGCACATCGTCGCGCTCCTGCGGGTTCAACGTCGGGTACTCGCTGGTAGTGCCCAAGGCGAGCAAATAGTCCACACGGTTGCAGACCATACGGTCCACCAGCGCTTCCAGACGGGGATAATCTACCTCGCCCGAAGGGCGGAACGGGGTGATGAGCGCCACCCCAAGACCTTTGAAACGAGAAATGCTATCGGTCATTGCCACTGAGTTTTTGCGTATATTTGTGAATCGCTTCCAGATATTTCAGATTGTCACAATCCAAACAGTCAAGATAGAGGTCGTACAGATTGCCGCAATCCGGCATCCGGCCCACGATGAACTGCGCGTGCGTCAGCGACAGGATAGCCTTGACCGGCGCATTATACCGATAGTTGAAGTCAATCACCATATCATAGTCCACCTTCAGGAAATCCTGAATCTGCACCATATTGGGCAGGCCGAACCAGTTGAGATGCTTGTTGCAGAAGTAGTCGGCGGTCAGCTGGGGGAGGCAGTAGAAAGGCACCTCCTTGTCATTCACATAGCCGATAAGCTTCACATTACGGCCCGACTCCTGCAGGCGGGTGAAGATGTGGAAGATGCTCTTATAGGAGTCTTCATTGGTGATTTCGCACAAAATCCCAATGGAACGCGCCTGTGTCATAGACACCAGTTTAGGACTTCTATCTGGTTTATTATCAGAAAGATATTTATTTAGAAAATAATCCTTGATTTTCTGAAACATACTTATCACTTTACAATAACGGCGGCAAAGATACAAAAAAACAGCGGAAGCAACCACGCCTCCGCTGCATCAAACCATTAACCTATGTAAGATAATTGAACACTAATATTTTCCAATAATAATGTCAATAATCAACACGCTCCCTATACGTTGACTTTAAAGATTTGTTACACAAAAACCGGGATTTTCTAAAATTTTTTTCGCAAAGGTCGTGTTAGCCAGATGTCCGGGGCGTTCGGCGATGATCTCCGCCTTGAGCGGAACCCCCAGTAAATAGAGGTCACCCATGAGGTCGAGCAGCTTGTGGCGGGCCGGTTCATTCTCGTGCCGCAAGGTCACATTGTTGAGCACATGGTTGGGCATCACCGTGATGTCCTCCTTATGGAAAAACTGGCCCAGCTGCTTGAGCACATGGGGTTCCGGCACCTGGTCCACGAAGACAATCGCGTTGTCCAAGTCGCCGCCACGCACCAGATTATTCTGGATCAGGAACTGCAATTCATTCAAGAAGACGAATGTACGGCAATTGTAAACCTCAGGGTAGAAATCCTCAACGTTGTCCAGCACAGCCTCCTGCTCGGCCAGCACCTTGGTGCCATAGTCCACCTTCACCGTCATCTTGAAATGGTCGGCGGGGCGGATAGTAAGCTTCACCTGCTGTTCGGGAATAGAGAGCGTAATTTCATTTTTCAGTGTCCCGCAGCGGCGCGGCGCATCCAGTTCGCGGAGGCCCGTCTCCTTGAGCATCTCCACATACACGCGCGAGCTGCCGTCGAGGATGGGCGTCTCGGGCCCGTGCGTGCGCACACACACGTTGTCAATGCCGAGACCGGCCAATGCGGCCATAAGATGCTCAATAGTATGCACTTGGGCTTCTCCCTCCTTGATAGAGGTGCCACGGGAGGTGTCAAACACATTCTGCGGGATGGCCCGCACTACGGGCTCACCCGGCAGGTCGGCCCGCACGAAGCGGATACCATAGTCAGCGGGGGCCGGCTCGAAGGTGACCGTCACCTGCTGGCCTGTGTGCAATCCCCTGCCCGATACGGAAATCGGGGCGTTCACTGTTGTCTGTCTGTTCATCAATACTCTTTCTTTTTTGGAAAAAATCTACAAGACCTACTGGTCTTTTTCCGTTGTTTTCAAATTCTGTACTTCTTTAAAAAGCTCCGGCAACTTGCGGCGATACACAATCAGGCGGCGCTCTTCGCCGAGCGGGATGGCCGGATTGCCCAGGTACATGCCCTTCTTCAACGAGTGCGACACGCCCGCCTGTGCACCCACAACAACGCCGTCATCCACGGTGATGTGGCCTGCCACGCCAGCCTGTCCTGCCAAAATGCAGTGCTTGCCGATCTTGGCCGAGCCGGCAATGCCCACCTGGGCCGCCATGCCCGTGCCCTCGCCCACCGTGACGTTGTGCGCGATCTGCACCAGATTGTCAATCTTTACGTTGTCCTCAATCTTGGTGGATCCCATCGTCGCCCGGTCGATACAGGTGTTGGCTCCGATCTCCACATTATTGCCAATCACCACATTGCCGATTTGCGGAATCTTAAGATACTGGCCGTCCTGGGCCGCGAAACCGAACCCGTCGGCCCCGACCACCGCACCGGCATGGAAGATGCAGTCAGTGCCGATCACACAATCGGCATATACCTTCACCCCGGAATTGAGGGTCGTCCTGTCCCCCACCCTGACGTTATCGCCCAGACACACATGCGGATAGAGGCGCACGCCGTTGCCAAGGACCACATTCTCACCCACACTCACAAACTCACCGATATAGACATTCTCGCCAATCTTCGCCGACGGAGCCACACACGCCTTGTCGGAAATGCCGACCTTAGCGTGCTGCATCATTATCTCCTGATAGAAATTCAGCAGTTTGGCAAAGGCCAGGTAGGAGTTCTCCACACGGATGAGCGTGCAGGCCACCTCACGTTCCGGCACAAAGTCGCGGTTGACGATGGCCGCCGTGGCCTTGGTGTCATAGATGTAATGGGTGTATTTCGGATTGGAAAGAAATGTCAGTCCACCCGGCACACCCTCCTCTATTTTACATATCGTGGTAATCAACCCTTCCGGGTTTCCAACCACCTCAGCAGAAAGCAGTTCGGCTATCTGGGAAACAGTAAATTTCATGTGCTTCAAATTTGGCGGCAAAGATACGAAATTCAAAACAAAAAGTCCAACGGCGGGACATTCTGCCATTGGACTTTTTTCTGATTGGTTTTTTATTATGAAAAACCTTTATTTGGTCGCGTCGATAGCTTGTTTGATCAACTGGAAAGTTCTTTCCGGATCGTTATCCAAGCCCATGGAGAAACGGATGAGGCCCTCGCTCATGCCCATTTCCTTCTGGATGTCCTCAGGAACCTCGGAAGAGGTGGACTTACCGGAGTTGCTGAACAGTGTCTTGAAGTAACCGAGGCTGACGGCGAGGTAACCCACGCCCAGCTCCTGCATTTTCTCCATAATAGCGCTGGCTCTCTCAGCCGTGCCCATGTCGATGGAGATCATGCCGCCGAAGCCGTAACCGTCGTTCATCATGGATTTGAAGAGCTCATGGTCAGGATGCTCGGGAAGGCCGGGGTAGTTGTACTTGATGCCCGTCTCTTTGAAACGCTTGGCCAGATACATGGCGTTCTCACTATGTTTCTTCATACGGATATGCAGCGTGTGAAGATTCTTCTGGATGCTGGTGGAACGGAACGTATCCAACACGGGACCCAGCAACATGGCGGTGCCAGTATTCACATCGATCAGGGAGTTGATATATTCGGCGGAACCGCAGATGGCACCGGCCACGCAGTCGTTCATACCATTCACATATTTGGTCATACTGTAGATCACCACATCAGCACCGAGACGATAGGGAGAAAAGATCATCGGGGTGAAGGTATTGTCAACCAGCAACTTTGCACCAGCGGCGTGGGCAATCTTGGAAAGCTCGGGCAGGTTGGCGATGCGGAGCAACGGGTTGTTCATCGTCTCCGTGTAAAGGACCTTGGTATTAGGACGGATGGCTTTCTTCACAGCGTCGAGGTCCTGCATGTTCACGAACGTGACATCCACGTTAAATTTCTTGAGGTAGTTGTTCAAGAAGGCGAACGTACCACCGTAGGTCGTCATGCTGGAGACGATATGGTCGCCGGATTTCACCTCGTGCAGCAAAGCCACGGTGATGGCGGCCATGCCGGAACCGGTTGTCCAGGCCAGCTCGGTACCCTCGATGGCGGCCAATGACTGCGCCAGAGAGAGCGTGCTGGGATTCCAGTGACGGGAATAGAGGAAATAGCCTTCCGTTTCACCGTGGAAGGTGTCGGTCATCGTCTTGGCCTGTTCAAACATAAAGGTGGCGCTGTCGCAAATGGCCGGATTGACACCACGGTAGGCATCTTTTTTGTCCAATCTTTCAAGGTTGGTTGCGGGATCGAATTTTTCCATAATTAATTATTTATACGATTTTTTATAGTTGTAAAAATTGAAATTTCCACTGTAAAAACGGGAGTGCAAAAGTAGCAAAAAAAGTGATTCGTCGAAACCCGTTACTGGTGGTTTTTGGAGTCAACCTTTTTCTCTTGTGGAAAAGCCCTCCGTTCAATGGTGACACCCTCTTTACCCATTTTATGCATCTCGGGGACTGACATCTTCATCGGATAACCGACCACCTTCACCATAAAATACCCCTTCTTTTTTTTCACCATAATGAAAGGATCCACAATAATAAACGTCTTATATTTGCGGGCAAAATCAAACAGGGCTTTTTCCTTCGCTTGATTGCGATACGCCATATTCGTCTCATTCTGAAGGTATTTGCCTTCAAAAACCTGTTCCTTGTCCAAACGCGCATCCTTATTCATAATCACAATCGCCTTACGCGTCAAACTTACCTCTTCGGAAACATCCTTCTTTTCCTGAGCAAAACAAATTGACAAAAGGCCCACAAAAAACAATGTCAATAGAATATTTCTTTTCCCCATAATGTAAACCATACTTCAATTAATAATTAACAATCAATAATTAGCAATTAGATTTCAAGCCAGTGCTTGAAAATATCCAAGTCTTCCGGGTAGGTCACTTTCCCGTTCCTCGAATCACCCGTCACCACCTGGATAGACACCTCGGGATGGAATCGGGCCACAAGGCCGCTCTCGTCGGTGGGCATCGGCCCACCCTGCTGGATCAGCTGCAGGAAGCAGTCATAGAGCAGTCCCGCGCGGAAAGCCTGCGGCGTTTGGGCATAATAGAGGCCCTCGCGCACGAGCGTCTCCTGAAGATGCTGTTCTCCATCCACGCGGATGACCGTATCGGTGGCCGGGAGAGCCGTCACCGCCGCCTCGCCATGCTGCAAAGCGTCGAGCAGGTCGTCCACAATGCGGGCCGACATGCCCGGGCGGGCGGCATCATGCAGCAGCAGATGGTCGTCCGGGCGGTCTACGAACCACTGCACCGCACTCCACGACGACTGGAAACGCTCGTCGCCGCCAGCCAGCACCTGGTTCAGCTTCTCGTACCGATTAAACAGATACTCAAGCATTTCCTGCATTTTCAAATACTCCTCCGGCAATACAATCACAATCTCATCGATGTGCGGATGGTTCTGAAACGTCTCCAGGGAATACTCCATCAGCATCTTGTCGTTTACACGGCAAAACTGCTTCGGGACGTCCCCGCCCAGGCGCTTGCCCCGTCCGGCAGCCATCAGGATTGCAACATTTTTAGAATCATCCATATTCCGAGCTTCCTATTGAGGGTGCAAAAATACAATTTATTGTACAATCCGCTCGCCATTATTTTCTATTTTTGCCGCCCGAAAAATAACGCCCCACAATGTACGGCATATCTACATGGAATACGGCATGGCTATTCGTGCTCATCCTCCTGTCGGCGGCATCCTGCTGGCGGCAGCAGCCGTCCCAGATGACAATGCCAGCGGCGGATACCACTGCCTATGACACCGTGTCCTCAGCGTGCAACCGAGATGACATAGACACAGTGGATCTGTCCGGCTTCTGCCTCCTCACCGACTCCATCCCCGACATCCTTGTAGAGATGCGCTACTACAGCGACTACAATTTTGTAGGCTCTCGCATCGACGGCTACGAGGAGCCGGTGGCTATTCTGACACAAAAGGCCGCCTCGGCCCTGCGAAAAGTCAGCGACGACCTCCGTGCCCAAGGTTTCCAACTGAAGATTTACGATGCCTACCGTCCGCAACGCGCTGTGAAACACTTTCTGCAATGGTCAAAAGAGCCATCCGACACGATGATGAAATCCGTTTTTTACCCAGGCATCCACAAAAGCACCATTTTTTCCAGAGGTTTTGTGGCCCGTAAATCCGGACATTCGCGCGGCTCCACTGTGGACCTGACCCTTGTGTACGCCGCCACGGGCGAGGAAGTGGACATGGGCGGCCCATTCGACTTCTTCGGCGAGCGCTCGCACACATTTTCCGAGCAGATCACCGAACAGCAGCGACAGAACCGCTTGCTCCTGCGCAACGCAATGCTCCGCCGCGGCTTCAGGCCCGTGCAAGGCGAATGGTGGCACTTTACCCTCCGCAACGAGCCATTCCCCGACACCTATTTCGATTTCCCCGTCTCCAAGCGGCATTTCCAGGGTGGCCAATAGGAATCAGGGAACATTAGTCGGACTTGATGTCCAAACGCTGTTTCAACCGTGCAATTTCCTCCTTCAGCTGTCTCACCTCGGCATCATTCTCCCGCTTCACAGAATGACGGAACTTGAACATCGCCAAGTTTAGTTCAAAAGAGGTTTCTCGGCTCTGCCCAGGCAGGAGATCCGTAAGAAGGTCATCGATGAGCTGGCCGCCTCGCTGCAACAGCCGGTTTTGTTCCTGCTTGCCCGCCTCACTCTCCTCCGCCTGCGGTATCGCCACCATCACCCGCGACAACTCCTTCAGCTTCGCATAGGCCTCCACAATTGCGATGGTCGTCTCCACCGCCTTCGGGCTCTTCAGGATTGTGGCCAGCATGTAGAGGCCTTTCTCAGTAAAGGCCTTGGGTGGATATTTTGAATGTTGTCCTCTGCCTAATTTCTTTAAGGTCGAAAATTTCGACCTTAAAGCCGAAAGTTCTTCTTCCTGTAACTCCCACACATATCCATCTGGGAATTTCTCAGGATTGTTACTGACAGCCTCATTAACACGTTTGGTCTCTACACCATACAGCTCCGCTACATCAGCATCCAATATCACCTGCTGGTCCCGCAGAGTAATAATCTTGCTTTCAACATCAATAATATTAGCCATTTTTAAAGTGTTAAATTTATATTAATTTACCACCACAAAGATATATTCGAAAGTCGCATTTGTCAAGGTTCCTGTGAAAATTTTTCAACTCTGATTACCAAATAAATACAATACGATTTAACATTTTAACATTTAATAGTTAATTTTTAAAGCGTCATTTCGGAGAAACCAGTGTTATATTCACGATTTTCTGATTACTTGGATGCAGCACAATAACCGTGGATGCCAACTCCCGAGAAAGGATGGCACGTGCCACGAAGAACAACATACGCCCGCCGCGAAACGACGGCGTGCGATAAGAGGGGAATCACTCAGATATCGAACACCAAACAAAAGGCGCGGCCCCACGGCCACGCCCTGCTGTTCATTGTTCAAAATCAAAGTTCAAGGTTCTACACCATCAGCAAAGAACCAATGACCAATCCCCAATTACGCCATTTGCGCCGCGTAATGCTGGTAGAATTGGATGATGGTTTCGATGCCCTTGTAGAAATGATCCAGTCTGTAGTTCTCGTTGGGTGAGTGGATGGCATCCTCACCAAGGCCGAAGCCCATCAGGATGGACTTGATGCCCAGCACTTTCTCGAAGGTGGAGATGATGGGGATGCTGCCACCGCTGCGCATCGGGATAGGCAGCTTGCCGTAGGTGTCCATGTAGGCGGCCTCGGCAGCCTTGTAGGCCGGATGATCGGTGGGACAGCCGTACGCCTGACCGCCATGCAACGACGTGACCTTCACATCCACATAGTCGGGGGCGTTCTCTTCGAAGTAGTTCTTCACCAAGTCGGCAATCTTCTCATGATCCTGATTGGGGACCAGACGGCACGAGAGCTTGGCATACGCCTTCGAGGGCAGCACGGTCTTGGAGCCTTCGGCGGTATAGCCACCCCACATTCCGCACAGGTCGAACGTGGGACGGATGCCCACATGCTCGATTTTCGTATAGCCTTTCTCGCCACGCAACGCCTTCACGCCTAATGATTTCTTATACTCTTCCTCATTATAGGGAGCCATATTGAGCAGCTCGCGCTCGCGGGCTGAACACTCCACCACATCATCGTAGAAATGCGGTATGGTGATGTGGTTGTTCTCGTCCATACATTTTGCGATCATCTCGCAAAGCGTGTTCAGCGGGTTGGCCACGGAGCCGCCGAAAATGCCGGAATGCAAGTCGGCGTTCGGACCAGTGACCTCGATTTCCCAATAAGCCAAGCCACGGAGGCCCGTCGTGATGGAGGGCACATCGGAGGCAATCATGCTGGTATCAGACACAAGGATAATGTCGGCCTTCACCAGGTCCTTGTATTCCACAATCCATTTGGCCAGACTGGGTGAGCCGATTTCCTCCTCGCCTTCCAGCATGAACTTCACGTTGCAGGGCAGCGTGCCGGTCTTCATCATGGTCTCAAACGCCTTGGCGTGCATGAACGACTGGCCCTTGTCGTCGTCCGCGCCACGGCACCAGATCTTGCCGTCTTTGATGACAGGCTCGAAGGGTTCGGTATTCCAAAGTTCCACGGGATCCACGGGCATCACGTCGTAATGGCCATACACGAGGACGGTTTTAGCCTTCGGGTCGATGATTTTCTCGCCATAGACGATAGGGTTGCCCTCGGCGGGCATCACCTCGCACTTGTCGGCACCGGCAGCCAGGATGAGCTCACGCCAGCGTTCGGCGCAGCGGATCATATCCTCCTTGTGCTCGCTCTGGGAGCTGATGGAGGGGATGCGCAACAGGGTGAAAAGTTCGTCTAAAAAACGTTTCTGATTTTCTTCGATGTAATTTTTAGGTTCCATATCATTGGGGTTTTAAAATTCGAGGGAGCAAAGATACAAAAAACGACTATAGGGATAACTACATTTTTTAGAAAAGATCGGAAGTGGGAATTTCGATTTGCGGTTTGCGATTTGCGGTTTCCGATTCTTTGTTCTCAGTTCTTTGTCCCCACCCCTAACGCCGTTAGGCGTTGCATATCTGTAGAAACGCGCACACACACACATCCTCGCGGCGCGGCAAACGCGTGCCACGGAGAACGGGGTGATTCCGCCGCGAAACGACGACACGATAGAACAGGAAAATCCCATTGAAAACCCTTACGGTGAGAATTCCCGATAGCGATATGTGGTTGTGCCCTGCTGTTTACTTTTTTTTCTACTCTTTTTACTTT
>JAIKYR010000169.1 GCA_024682995.1 Bacteroidales bacterium
TGGCTGTTCAGAAGCTCCTTGTCCATATTCCGCTCGCCGTGGTATATCGTCAGCTTCACCTTTTGCTCCTTCTCTGTCAGCAGTGGCTTGATATGCGCCCACAGCTCCTCGGCATCCTGGTTAGTCAAAATCACCACCTCCTTCTTCCGCAGCTGCGCATCAGCAGCGATAGACCTCAATATCCCCACCGCCACCTTGCTGCCGCCCAGTATCAGCACATGGCCGGAAAACCAGTAGCGCAGGAAACCCTTCCTGTGGCTCGCCGCCCGGTTCGTCAAGATATTGCTTAGTGTGGAAATCAAAAATGCCGTAAAAAACATCGTCCCCACAAAAGCAATCAACAACTGGTACCAGTGCGGCATTACCGACCCTGGCAACGGATAATTCGTTGCTCCAAACATCAATCGGATTACCTCGTTCAAATGTCTGTCATCGGCATTGCATATAGCATTGCACGGTTCCAACAGCAACCAGAATAACCAAAAGATTGCCGTGCATAGAACACACAATATCACAACAACCAACAGCTGATTGAACACCTTGTGTGTACTAAACGCCCTGTCAAACCACAACAGAAATCTTTTCCATATCTTTTTCATAACCATACCGTTTTATCAAATAAACATTAACCTTTCCGATTGCAAAGATACTATCACATATTCACACCCATACTCCAACCTACCCGAACTTTCAGATATTCTCCTTTTTAAATGAAAAGCCATAGTTACTGTTCCATCTCCATCACTAATCGAAATCCTAAAAAAGAACCCCGTTGAGATGGGCTAGTATAGGCACGTGATTTTATACGAAAGTCCTCCTCTGGGTCAGACATAATACTACCGCCACGAACTACCACACAATCATGATAACCCTTTTCTGGTCCTTTTGGATTAACAACACTATTCTCATTGTATTCTCCATACCAATCACTACACCATTCTTCTACATTACCACTCATATCATAGATACCTAATTCATTCCCTTTTTTCCGTTTTACACGTTGGATATCATCACAATTTCCACACCATGCGACCTCATTCAAATTATTACTACCACTAAATCTATATCCCTTACTTTTTCTCCCCCCTAATGCAGCATATTCCCATTCGGCTTCTGTAGGGAGACGAAACCACCTACCTGAAATAGTACGTAATTCCATAATAAACTTCTGCACATCACTATAACTCACATTATACGCTGGATAATTATTCCCTTTAAAATCCTCTACATCATACCCCATTACCACCTTCCAAAGCCCCTGTGTCACCTCTGTTTCACATATATAATAGTCACTCAACGTCACTTTATGTCTTGGACTCTCATCTGCTAAGGCGTCTTCATCTTCATTCTTGGTTGCACCCATCCAAAATGTGCCACCTTCCACTTTCACCATCTTAAATTCAACGCCATTCACAGTGAAAAGAAGGTTACCCTTCTCTTGCCTTACACTTACTGAAGCAGACGACTTCTGCACAGGTTCTTCTTGTTTCTGTTCTACAGGAAAGGCTGTCTGAATTACAGGCTGCTCCTGTGCCGACATTTGATGCAACAGTGCCTCCGGCACGGTATCACCATCCTCAGCCAACTGCGCTACGGTATCAAAAGGGGTAACCGTCTTAAGAAAAGGAAGCATACCACCTTTCATCAACACAATGCCTAACGCCACAAGCAATAATAAAATAATAATTGCTGACAGATGTCGTTTCAACCAAGACACCCAGCGGGGGGTATGTGATGGTCTTGAATGCAGGTACTCTTTCAGCTTTTCATAGAATTGGTCAAAATACTCCTGACTATGTGTTGGACCACTATGCCATTTTACCTCTTTGATGTCATCCGGCAGATTACCTGGGAACACAGCTCCAGCCAACAACACAGGCACTACATTCTTCCTCATATGTAGCGCACGAGCAAGTTCCGTTCGCAGCCAATCATCCTCCGGCTTGCAGCTACCATCTACTGTCCTATTAAAACATCTCTTATCAACTACCAGAATGAAGTCCGTGCATTCATCCACTCTCCGTAACAACGCTTCATCAAATCGGCCCTCACGCAGAGTATCTATGTCAAAACACACTGAATAGCCATCACGCACAAGCAAATCACGCAGATGTTTGGCCGTATCTGAGCCACCATCCCTACGGTAGCTGATAAAAACATCATATATCTTTTCGCCCATTTCTGTAGCAATTTATTAATTCTCAGATTTATTACTATAATGTCAAAAACAATGACATCAATGCAAATATACGAAAAATAATCCACTCCGTGTCCTCCATCAAGGAGAAACATCCAAATTGGACATCACCACGCAACCCCGCAGGACTTGCAGATTACTCAAAAAGCAGCTTGTTGTAGGCGCCGCTGTCTATCCACTTGATAAGTTCGGCGGCGCGCATCACTGTCCACGGATGCGTGGAGTCGAGGATGGAAACCAGCTTGAAGAACTTGTTCAGGTTCTCATAGTCAAGGCTTTCAAAGTCCTTGGCTTGCTGCAGGAAAGACTGTACATTCATCTGGCCGTACTGCGAAATAGGCAGTCCCGACATCTTCACAAACGCCCGCACGGCGGCATCCCTGTTCTGGCAACAGAGCATCCCTGCACGGTCGGCGGTGAACTCGCTCATCCTGTCCCAATACAGCAGAGCATAGCGCAACGGTGCAGCCACGATACTGCCACCCGGCACAATGTCAATGACATAGTTAATCAACTGCGCCATCATGTGATACAACATGTGGTTACTCTTGATATGCCCCAACTCATGCCCTATGACGAAAAGCTTCTCGTCCTCGTCGCACAAATCCAGCAATCCCGAATCCAACACGACAATAGGATTCTCCGCCCCTACAGTAAATGCGTTGATACCATAGCCCCACTGCACATACAGCTCCGGCACCCGCTGCACCCCGAGGATATGGCATGCATACTGCAGGTAGTCGTGCATCATGGGGTAGCTCTGCGCCGTCACACGCAGGTTACTGCCCGTATACTGCACCGTATACACGCGCTCTATCGTCTGCTTCGTTACATACTTGCCCGCCACCGTCAGCCCCGGTGTCCGCTCCAAGGCGTCCAACGCCTTGCGGTCGAACGGATGCTCATAGCGGGTATGGTCCAATCGTGGCAGTGATTTCTTGTTATATTCCATAGTCAAATACCATTTACGTTTCACAATGCCAAACGGAAACCGACGCAATAGCTGGCCTCGTCAGGAAAACGGCTCTCCCTGTTGGCGACGCCGCAGAGGAAATGGGCGCTCCTGTCCGTCTCGTTCATCCAGCAGCCGCCGCGCATCACCCGGCACCTGCCAGTGTCGGCACCAAGGGGATTCACCTCGTCACCGTCATAGTCG
>JAIKYR010000005.1 GCA_024682995.1 Bacteroidales bacterium
AGAGGTGTTGTCTGTCAATTTTTTCATACTTGAACTTATTTTATATTACTAATTTTCAGAAAGTTATAGAAATAATTATACTTATACAAAGCGTAGCAAAAGTACTAAAAAAATCCATACTTTGAATGCACTCGGAAAAAAACATTTGAACAGCTTTTATTGCTTGACAAAAAAACGGTTCGAATGTCCCTTTTGAGTACTGAGAAGGATGCTATACGTTCCTGATGGAAGGTCTGACAGATCAATTCGTATTAGGTTCTCGGTCGGCCTCACCATCTGCAGCACCCTGCCTGAAATATCCACAAGTGCGATTTCGCGAACATCATCCGAGAGTTCTTTTAGGTCAACGGTCACAAAATCTCCGGCAGGATTCGGATAGAGAACCCATTGGGAATCAAGGTCACGAAACGTGACGCTATTGGTGGTGTCAGGTTCGGGAGCGGCAGGTCTGAAATATACGACAACGGTGTCTGCTTTTTGGAAATTCCCCGTCAGTTCAGGAACACCGTCACAACCTTGTGAAAATACAATTAATCGGGCCTCCTTCACTTGATTCGAATCAACGAACCCTATCGTGGGCAGCATCACCACCTGCATCTCCAACACGGAGTCCCCGGGCTGGAAAAAGAAAACATTGTCTATCGGATTCATCATGTTACCATAAGGGTCAATCAAGGTATAATCAGCACCCCACATCGCATCCCCTTCGGCATTGATGACTATAGAAGTATAGGCGGTAAGGGCTGGCCTTTCCAACTTGAAGGCCATTTCCACCTGCTCGTGAGACCCTTGCACCAAAGTATCTCCTCCCGGCTCGTCCTCCCAAAGGCAAACTAATTCAACCCCGGGACTGTGAAAACCGCCCTCTTCCAAGAAAACGCCGGAATCATAAGCCATATCGCTGACATTGCAAGTTGCTATTTTTATGTGGTAGGGGTGGCATGCAAATATTGTGGTGCCAGCCGACAACGCTGTGGTGTAGCCGTCATACTGCACCCCATTGGTACAAGCACCGTTACAGACAAAATATTCAGAATGAGAAGAATTCGTACCAGGGCCGCTGGCACCACTATGATATCCGTGATTAACGGTGTTGATCGTTACCGGCACACCATTGGGATTAGCAGCAGTAACAGTTCCAGGAATAATAGCCACGTTTCTGGTGGTGGGAGAGAAAGTCACTGGATCATAACCAGTCAAAAGTATCGCAAATATGTCATTAAATTGGGCGTTAACATATTCACAATACTCCTCCGAAGCAAAAATGTAGTTTAATGCGAAGCTGTCGGAGATGGCTGAGAAATCAAACTCCAAGGAGGCACAATTGGTTAGAGGATAGCCTGAGGAGTAAGGGGCAAGACCCGAATCCATGTAAGTGACGCCCGTTTGGCCACTTGCCGAAACGCTATTATTCGGTCCGGCAGCCACAGAAACATTTCCTGTGGTGAGCACCAGTCCCGTGGCAAACGGGAAAATGGTAAATCCATTACGATTAAACGTGCCAATCTGCGGATAGGTCACATTGCCCGCCTGGTTATTGAACTTGCCGTTCGAAAGAACAACCCCGTCACCCGCGAGATGTTGTTGCAAGATGCTGTCCACATGAGTGTCCACAAGCGATGTTACTGTCAGGTTATCATCCTGCGCAACAGCAGAGAACAAAAGCCCCAAGCTGAATGTGACAAAAAGGAATGTATTTCTCATATTTTTAAATGTTATCAGATCATATATTACTGCACTAACGCCAAACTAATACGCTTGCGATCGACCTCCACGCCTTCCACGCGCACCATCACATGCTGGTTGAGATGCACTACCTCCGAGGGGTCGGAGATGCGGTGGTCGCTCAGCCGACTGATGTGGATGAGACCGTCCTGGTGCACGCCGATATCGACGAAACAACCGAAATTCGTCATATTCGTGATGATGCCGGGAAGTACCATTCCAGGGGTTAAATCATTGATAGAATGCACATTCTTGTCGAATTCAAACATCTCAAAGCCGGAACGCGGGTCGCGGCCGGGCTTGGCCAGCTCCTTCATGATGTCTTCCAGTGTAGGCAGTCCCACGGTGTCGGTGACGTAATCCTGCAGCACAATCTGCTGGCGCAACTCCTTATTGGCCATCAAATCGGCAACGGA
>JAIKYR010000013.1 GCA_024682995.1 Bacteroidales bacterium
AAATCAGAAGGGGAGTTGGCGCCTTGTGGCACGAAGGTGCCACAGGTGTTTATGGGATGCTGCGCCCATTGTATTTATCTCTCCGGGTCAAATTCTATATCATAGCCTCTAATTTTGGCACTAAAAGAGGGAATCCATTCCGAATCCCCCATGATTATGCATTATGAATTAACATGATAACCGCCGTGGCGTTTGCTGCCGACATATTTGACGAGCTTGCGCTTACGGAGCTCGGAAAGACAGCGCTCAACTGTGCTCAGCGAAATCTCAGTCTGGGCGACGATATCCGTGGTGTTGCAGCCCGGATTCGCCTGAATGCAGGAATGAACCATGTCGAGCTTCTGTTGCGGAGGAACAACGGGCTTCCGTTTGTAATTCGACCGGGGCTTTCTCTTCGGAACTTGTTCCCCTCCTGTTTGGGCCTTGTATCGTTGAAGACCCTCGGCAATCTTGTCGGCAATCGGGTCGCTGTTCTTGGAATCCAACGTGAACGAGAGCGGCTTCTTCGTCCATGGCATCTTTTTCAGGAACACCTCGCTGCCGTTGCACGACCAAATGTACTGGTACGGAATCAAAACGGTGGGTGAAATGCGGACAAATTCTTCTTCCCCAAATAGTTGTACAAGATGTTTCATGGAGCCGAGCCGTGTAAACCAACTGTCATGCACCGTATAAATGCGGGTGAAATTCCCATCCTGAACACAATAGTATATGTCATCTTTGGGGATCATGAGCAGATTGCTTTCGTGGTCAACGACATCCACCATTTGGGTGTCACGATAGACCACCTGCACCTCCGCATCCAAGGCCTTTCGCAGTTCCTGCCGCTCCCGGAACATATACGGGAAGAAATTGAAGGCCAAGTCACGTGCAGTAACAATCATCAAATGATGTAAGAACAATCTGGAAGAACCCAATATATCCATAGTAGCAGCACAACAAATTTTTATAAATGGCCAAGCAATAATCATCTCAATCAATCCGGCCACAATGGAGACGAAGACCACCACCACCCAATAGACAACTGGATGCTTCTTACGAAGTAGCGGGTAAAGCAGGAAATAGTTGGCATATATGCTGGTCAGTAGTAGCAGCCCTGCAAGCACCTCTTTGATAGCACTTCCCGCATAAGGACGAAGTTGGGAGTAATTGGCAAAGAAGTAGAGCACTATGGCACAGAATAAGATGTTCAGTAAAACAACAATGAGGGTTCTTCGATGCTTCATAATCGGACTTCAATATTTGTTCATTATTATGCTTCTTGTTTTCAGATCTGAGAAAGTCACTGCAAAGATAGTGAATTAATCCAAACCAAATCCTAAAAACAGCCCCATTCCCTCACGGAAAAGCCATCTAAACCCCTCACAACATCACAAAATCGAATATTTACATAAAATATTGAAAATCAATTTTTTACCACCCACATGCATACGAGCTCAAAAACAGTAATATGGTTACATTTTTGCCGTGAGGGAACATTTTTTTGCTGTGAGGGATAAAATGGTTGGGAGATTAATGGTATTTTTGCCGTGAAAAATAAACGACAAGTAATGAAAAAGACAGTTACATTCATAGCCATGATGTTCTTGTTTGCGGCGATTTCGGCGCAGACGGTGAGCGTGACATTTACGGGACGCGATGCGAACAACCAATATGTCCCTTTGAACCGAGTGGTTGTCAGCAACCTCACCAAGGGGTGGCAGGAGACACTGACGTGGCCCGATGACACGATATTGACAATGACAGACCAAACGGGTATCGGGAACATAGAAATGCAAGATTTTGCGTCTCTATACCTGTCACAGAACACCCCCAACCCTTTCGACGGCATTACATTCGCAAATCTGCTGGTGGCGGAACAAGGTGATGTATCGTTGGAAATCATCGATATTTCCGGACGTGTTGTAAGGGCGAATAAATATTCGTCTCTACAGCCAGGCACCCACGTAATCCGTATCACCCTTTCCTCGACAGGCATCTATTTCCTGACGGCGCGGCAGAACGGTCGGACCTCTTCTGTAAAAATGGTGAACCGCAGCATCGGTAGTGGAAATTCTATGGCGCTTGTCGGTATTGTGCAACCCAAAAACGGTGTCAAGGATGTCACCGACAACCCGTTTGAAGCTGGCGATACTATGGAATATGTGGGTTACGCTACCATTAACCATAACGAGGTGGAAAGCGAGCATATTGTTCAGCAACAAATGCTTTCCGAAACGATTCTATTATCGTTTGCAGAGGCGCAGTATGGATTGCCTTGTCCGAATGTACCTACGGTTACTGACTATGACGGAAATATCTATAATACCGTATTAATTGGGCAACAATGTTGGATGAAAGAAAATATGCGAACCACGCATTATCATAACGGAACGGCAATTGCAGTCGGAAATGGTAATCCTGCCACCAATGAAGTTTCCTATTTCATCCCTGGGAACAACGATGTGACAATGTATGGGTATCTTTATTCTAAAGCGGCAATGAATCACAGCACCAATATCGGTGATTCTACATCAATGGTCATACAAGGGGTTTGTCCTCCAGGTTGGCATATCCCAAGCAACGAGGAGTTTATTCAGTTGTGTGGATTCGTGGGCAGTGTTCCGGATTTTGTGTGTGGTTCTGATACCGCCAAAATAGCCAAAGCACTGGCTTCTAAACAAGGATGGTCGTCAGACAACAAATATTGTGTACCAGGCAATAATCAAAGTCTAAACAACGCGACAGGCTTCACCGCATATCCCGCTGGATTTAGTGGATATTTCATTGGCCGGCAAGCTTATCTTTGGACTTCTGCAGGCTATGAATTCGTGATAGATTACGAAGAGCCTAACACTCATTTGTCATCAGATTACAGTAATGAAGGACTTTCTGTTCGGTGCATATTTGGCATTGGTGTCAGTGATATTTCGGTGAACACAGCTGCTGTTAGCGGCATTTCAGGTTTATCTGCTCTCTGTGGAGGAACAGTCTCCACTGGTGGCGAAACGGTAATTGCAAGGGGGCTGTGTTGGAGTACAAGTCCAGAGCCAACCTTAAGCAATGACCACACTATTTCCGGAAGTGCTGAAGGAAGCTTTACGGATTCACTTACGGGATTGCTCCCAAATACCACCTATTATGTGCGGGCATACGTCACCATCAATGCAGGTACGGCATACGGAAACCAACGTAGTTTCATCACTTTGACAGATCCTTTGAACGGT
>JAIKYR010000056.1 GCA_024682995.1 Bacteroidales bacterium
CTTTCAACCAGCGTACAATACAGCATGTTTTACAACCTGATGCTGCAAACGAATCCCGAGTCGGATGTCAAGTGGCTGCAACAGGCTGAAGAGCAAACACTTAAAAATAAGAACAAGGCTGCCTTGAAGACCCTTACCGAACATCGCGACGCACTCAAGGAGTATCCGTTGTTCCATCAACTCTACATCGCCAACCTTTACCAGACCGACGCCAAGCACTTCATCGCCCGTCTGGATGAGCTTCAGCAGGAAGGCGTGGACGAACGCTATCTGCTGCTGCACAAGCTGCTGTTTCACGTCAACAACGGTCATTTGGCAGAAACGGAAAACACCATCAACCAGCTGATTCCCCAAACCGGCGACGACCCCATCTATCTTTTATTTTACGGGAAAGCCAATATGGAAGCCCGGAAATACCAGGATGCACTCACTATCTTCCAAACGGCCGAAGAGGCACTTCCACTTATTTGGGACCTCTGGTACAGCGAGTTGCAATGCTATGCAAAACTGAAAGACAAAGCCGGATATGAAAAATGCCTCGCTAAAGGAAAGGAGGCATACGGTATGTCGGAAGAAGAGCTTCGGAATTTGAAAGTCCGCTAATAGAGGTTGCTGTTCCCGTTTTGGAGTTCCTCGTCGGTGGGTTCCATACGGGTGATAGTGTCCACGTTGATGCGCAGGGGCTCCAAACGCGGGTTGTTTGTCGGAGGGATGGGTTTCTGTTCCGTGTTTTCAACAGATTGTTTCTTGGATGCTTCAGACTCCGCTTCCAAGTCCAGATTCTCTTGTATAATCTCCGGGGTCGTGACCACAATAAGATGCGGTTTTTCCTCAGCTACAGGCTCAACGACATCCGCCACGTCTGCCGGCAAGGTATCCACGCACACGGCAACGGTTTCCTGTTCGGGAAGCGTCGGCTGCTCCTGCGGTTGCGGACGGAGCAGGAAGTACGTGCTGACCGCCACCACAGAGACGGCCACAGCGGCAGCCGCCACCCATATCAAGAGCGTGCTTGTCTTCGCGCCGGAATAGGCCAGGAAGCTTTTCCAGGCGGAGGGTTTGTAGGAATAGTTGGCTTCTTCAGCCTTGTTTTTAATCAATTGGTCAAACTCTGTCATAATTCATTCCACTTTTCAATTTCTTTTTTCAAACGGGTGCGGGCCGCATTGACGTGCCATGCGGAAGTGCCTTCCGTGATGCCCATCTGCTGCGCAATTTCGGCGTGGGAGCAGTTCTCGAACACAAAGAGGTTGAAAACCGTCCGCGTCATCGGGGGCAGCTTCTGGATCAGCGCGACCAGCTCGTCGGCGGACATCTTGCCCACGGCCACGTTCACATCGTACCCGATGGCTCCCGACTCCGACCAGTCGGCCAGGTCGGCCATATCCACCTTGGGGTCGTACTTGCGCCGGTAGTCTATCGCCGCATGGACCATCACCCGTTTCATCCACGATTCAAAAGAACCTGCGTCTTCTTTGTATTTATCGAGGTTGGAAAACACTTTCAAGAAACCCTCGTTGAGCATATCATCCGCCTCGTCGGTGCTGCTGGCGTACCGCATACACAACCGGTACATCACCGGATAGAAATGCCGGAACAACTTGTGTTGTGCCCGACGGTTGCCCTTCCAGCAGCCTTCTACCCACTGCAGCACTTCCGAATCTTTTGGTGCACTCATAAATACAAACGTAATCTCAATGAAGAATCTTGGGTATTAAAACTGATTTTTTTCAAAAAAATTATATGTGGGTGATTAATTCCAAAATCAGACGGTCCTGGTCGCACGGAATTCCTTTGTGGAAGAAGTTTTTCTCATAGTTAAGACGAATACCGGCCCTGAAGGGTGATTCAACGAACATGAGGGTCACACCGGCGGTGATTCTCTGGCGATACGGATCCAACACATACGCGCCATCGTCCGTCAGCTTGCCGTTGCAATTGGGGGTGATGGCATCATAACGCACACCCAACGCCAAATGATTCAACCACTTCTTTTCAATCGGGATTTTATAAAAGGCGAAGCCATAAAAAGCATGCGTCGGGGCGAAGAGTCGGTCATTATACCATTTATATATATACTCCGCTTCCAAATGCAGGCCATTCCAATCATAGGCCAGCTCAACATCGGCGTTGTGTGTGCGCAAGGCCTCCGGCTTCACCGCCGCATAATTGAGCGACAGGCGCAGACCCTTCACGAACTCAAAAGTGCCGCGCACCACATAGTTCAGATTCTTCTGGAACTGCATCTGCTTATGGAAACCACCGCTATTGAACACGCCAGCCTTGATCTCAAAGGGCACCACCTTGTCCCACTTGTAGGCCACCACGCCGCCCACATCGCTCCACGCCGTAATCTTCTGCGTCAGGAACGACTTGTCGGAGAAATAATACTGGTACGGTGACAAAAGATTCTCGCTGCTGAAGGGCATCTTATCGTAACCGATAAGCATGGACAGTCCCTTGACGGGCTTGAACTGGGCGAAGATAGCCACCGGCGAGAAGGCACCGCCGTATGTCAGGTCCACCAGGGCCATATAGGAAAACATGGGATGGACGCTGCCGGTCACCCCAATACGAGTATGACGCAACTCGAAATGATGTTTGTTCAGATTGGTATTATATTCATAACGGCCGAGGATCGTGGCCGTGAACTTCGGGATGTAGTCCTTTTTCGTAAACCGCGCCGATGGAATAAGCGTGTCGCCGCCTTCGGCATAAAGCGAGACAAAAGCCAGAAACAAGAGCGGTAGCAGAATCAGTTTTTTCATCTTCATAAAACAGGAAAGTCAATGTACGATGGCAGCAAAGGTTTGGAAAATAAGTTTCACATCCTCCCACAACGACTGGTTCTGTATATATTCCATATTCAGGGTGAGTTTGGCGGGCATCACCTCGTCGATGTAGGTCTGTTCGGGATTGTCGGAACGAGCCAATATCTCACTCTCATGCACGTAACGCACGGAGGCGTAGTCGGTGAGGCCGGGCCGCACGCTGAGCACCTTCAGCTGCTCAGGCGTGTACATGTCCACATATTTCCGCAC
>JAIKYR010000081.1 GCA_024682995.1 Bacteroidales bacterium
TGGACGTAATCAATCTGCTTTATCAGAATATTTTGCGCATATAAAGTGCTTTTGAAAACAGAAGAGGGGTTATAGACAACCTTGATCCCCAAGTTACAACCAATCCAGATTTCTCCGCTCTTGTCTTCCACCACACAATTAATCCCGGATGTTTCAATATTAGCCATCGTGTTCATATTCACACTGGCAATGCGGTCATCATTGGGGTTGGTGATAGTCTTGTTGTCATCATAAACAAGCAGTTTGTTTGCACGGGGAAGAACGATCCACTTGTAATTGCGGGAATCCACCATAATTTGGCCAATACCGGTACCATTGTCGGTGGCGTATGATAAAAGGGTGAGCGGTTGCCAGCTGCCATTGGGGTGGAGCACGGCAATGGGAACATTGGAATAGCTACACGCCACCCACAAATTGTTGTTGGCATCGAAAGCCAGCCCACCTACTTTCCCTTCCAGAGAGTCAAAGGAATGTATGGGACTATTCGTTTTGTCGTAAACGGCAGCAACCCTGTTAAGGTCGTATTTCCGCAATCCACCGTCGAAAGCACCGACAAAAAATTCAGAATTGTTGTTCGGATTGATTGCCACGGCAGACAAATCATACACATTATACAAAGAAGAGTTGTCTTTTTGGTAAATGTTATGCCATTGCTCATTTACAAAATAACTGAAATTAGGGGCGACCCACCCGTTACCCCAAAAATCGGACACCATTCCCGGTACAAGGGCAATCACCCCATCGGAATAGTCCATGGCAAACGAAGTGGCAGGAAAAGGGCCCTTCCCCCGTACCAGCTCAATGGACCAATCTTCACAAACAATCTTGTGCAGACCGTTATTTAAATCAGCCACCCAGAGCATCGGCCCGTCCATCGCAACATCACAGCCGTTTTGCCACATATAAGTGCCTTCCCACCACGTCTCACAAACCAGATTTTCATTTCTGTCATACTTCTTTATAAAAGACCATCCGCACACAACGAGGGCGCTGTCGTCTGAAGTGATAGCCCGTATATCATTTTCCTTTATAGCAGAAATATGCCATCCGTTCCCGTCCTTGTAATAGAGGGTGTCGTTTTCACCCTCTCTCACAGCATAGACGCGACCATTGAAGACGCAAGAGAGGGTGTAGGCGAAACTGCCCATATCCTCCTCCTTCTGCCATGTGTTGAAGTCGGCAATGGCCGGATTGTTGACAGGGGTACGGAATATGCCGTTGCCGGTATTAATGACAAACTCATCGTTCAACACTTGCATGCTGTTGACTTCAATCAGCATGTCCCCCGACCGAGTGTACCAAGTGTCACGGATAAGCAATGTCGTCATATCAATGGAGACGATACCAAATGGATAGGCAAGGTAGACAAGTCCATTGTACGAAAGGCAGCCATTGACCTTTTTGGAACTGGTGATGGATTTGTCCTTGATGTCCCGAAGGTTGTAGATGCGGTCATCCCTGATAAAGTCCAGATTACCGTCATCGTAGGCCACTGTCAGGTATTGGGATGCAGCATCGTAATGTATGCGTGAGATGGATGTGCCGGAAAGCCCGTCCACCTTCGAAAAAGCACCGCTGCCATTGTCGTTTTTGCCGACATACATCAATCCGGAATTGCAAGCGGCATAGACATATTCGGGAGTCACTGCCACTGACTTGCATCCATAGAAGGAAAGATGGTCACGGAACGTGCCGACAGGAATCTGTGCCACCAGCGGCGACACAAGCACCTGCAAAACAAGTACAGCAAAGATTATTATTCGTTTCATATAGGGACTTATCAAGTTAAAAGTTGAGAGTTAATTCATATTTTTCAATTTTCCGTTTTCAATTCTCAGTTCACCGTTGCCCTCCGGCTTGGAATGAGCGAGACGATGACACTAATTATAAAGATTGTGATAAAGACGATGAGGAAATCCATGGGGTTCATCTTAACAGGGTAATAATCAACTATATAATTTGTTTCACCATTACCAAAACCAATAAGATGGAAGGTTTGTTGCAGGAAACACACCAGCCACCCGAGTATCATACCGGCCACTCCTCCAATGAAAGAGATGATCATCCCCTCTGTCATAAAAATACGCCTGACAAGCGATCTGTCCGCCCCCAGATAATTAAGCACGGATATATCCTCTTTTTTTTCAATGATAATCATGGATAATGTGCCTATGATGTTGAAGACCGCAATCAGCAACACGAAAGCGAGAATGGCGAAAATCATCATCTTTTCGGTCTTCATCGTCTTAAAAAGCAATTCCTCCTGTTGGAAACGATTTTGTACCAAGTAGTTTCCACCGACAATTCCCGTCACTTTCTTCTGGATATCCTGAAGATTCTTCTCATCTTTGATGAAAACCTCAACGGAAGTGACCTCATTTTCGTAACTCATCAGGTCGCGCACGAAACCAATGGAGCAGAGGAGGTATTTGTCGTCATACTCAGTGAAGGAGCAGAAAACACCGCCAGGAGTAAGGTAGCGAGTGTTGAAAGCATCTGCCGGATTTCCGAGATTCTTCCGCAATCGTTTGGGATAAAAGACCCTGTATAGTTCCGCTCCCGACAGGTTCACTTGTAGGGTGCCGGCGGCAATAGCGCCCATGACCCCGAACTCACAACCGTCGTGCTGCAGGCCGAAATCACCATCTATCAGCAACTCATCAAAGCCGCTGTTGCGGGCGTATTCCGGTCCGACGCCCTTCAGTTCGATCAAATGTTGCTTGTCGTCATATTCGATAAGGGTCAAGTCGGAAACCACCTCCTCTACGGCAGAAACACCCTGCAACTCCCTGAGTTGGGAAAAGGGAAAAGTGTCGGTGGCAAAAGATTTGCCTTCACGAAGAGTGATTTTAAGGTCCGGATTGAAGGAGTTGAAAGATTCCACCACCAATTCCTCCATGCCGTTGAAAACCGACAATACGATGATAAGGGCGGCGGTACCCGACAGAACACCAATGGCGGAGATAATCGAGATGATATTGACAAGGCTATGCTTCTTTTTGGAAAAAAGATGCCGCCATGCCACAAAAAGCGCCGTTCCAAATCTCTTGTTACCCAAAGTCCTACTGTTTTAAGAGGTTTTCAATGTTCTCAATGTAGTCCAATGAGTCGTCGATGAAGAATTCCAACTGCGGAATCACCCGCACCTGCATACGAATCTTTTGCCCAAGACGGTAGCGGATGTCCTTGGTGTTGGCCCTCACCGCCTTGATGACCGCCTCATTGTCCTCTGCATTGAAAATGCTGAGATACGACCGCGCAATTGACAGGTCCTTCGTCACAGTGGTCTTAGTGACGGTAATCATACAATCATAAACGTATGGCCCGTCATTCAAAAAAATTTCCGCCAGTTCCCGTTTTATAAGCGCTGATGTCTTCTGTTGTCGAATAGTATCCATAATAGAAGATTTATCAAATTACAAATTCCTCTGTAGAGACGCGGTGTACCGCGTCTCTACATATACCGCGTCTCACAATTTATTAAAACGCAGTATTTTGTGTCTTATTATAAAAAGACGGGGCCATTTTCATCGTCCCGTCTTTATGGATTTTGCGAAAGTCCGTTTATTCTATCACCACCTTGCGTGTGCTGATGACGCCGTCTCCCATCGTAAGTCTCACAAAATAGATGCCTTTGGCAAGTCCGCTCACATTCAGACTGGTGGTATGCCCCACAAGAGTGGTTTTTTGCACCAGAGTTCCGACAGCAGAATAGAGGGCAACCTCTTTCAGGTTATCCCCTTCAATATTCAGTACGTTGTGAGCAGGGTTCGGATAGATGAGGACATTGCTGCCGTCATAGCTGCCAATACCCGTAGGCACCGTCCCGTTCACCGTGTCGGAAAAATCAGACTCGCCTCCAGCACAAACAGCCTTTACAGCATAGGCATACGTATTTCCTTCCGTAACATTCTCGTCGGTGTAGGAGTTGGTTTGGATAGTGGCTATGGAGCTTCCGTTACGGGAAACCTTGTAGGCAATAGCATTGTCAACGGCATCCCATACAAGCCCAATCTGATTGTCGGAGACAGTAACGGTAAGACCCGTAGGTGCGTCGCACGGCTCACTGACAGGCTCTCCAACGGTGACACAGACGGGCTCACTCTCCTGTGACTCAAAGCCACCGCCACAATTACGGGTGATGGTGTAGCAATATGTTCCTTCGGGGAGGTCCGGATCAGTGAAGGTGCCGCCCACCACACGACTGGCGATGAGTTCGCCATTGCGGTAAACATTGCATGTCTGCCCGTTGACGACCATGCCGGAAATGGCGATATCATCCACGCAGAAGATGTACCGGTCGTTGGAGACGCAGTGGATTGCCACATACTTGGCATCGGCCGGCACCGTGTAGGTGTATTCTGTCCATGTCGTGGTGGACGTGGTGGCGGTATTGTTCAGGTTTGTGAAATTGCTTTGTTCTTTTCCTGTGGTGGAATAGGCGGCATAGAATTTTTCATCGGCATAGCTGCTGTTGTAGGAACGTGCCCAGAAGGAGAAGGTAAATGGTTCGGTAAAGTTAAGTTCCGGGCTGATAATCCAGTCGTCATTTTGGACGGAACTGCCCCAACCGCTACCACGGGCATAGGCACTGCCGAAATATTTGTCACCGGAATGGGCGGTCACAATGTTGCTGCCCGTCATCTGTTCAGCATCCAGAACGATGTATGCCATCGCAGAGCCTTCGTTGGTGTATTCGAGACCCTGGAAAGTGCCGGTGCTGGCGCCGTCACCGTCAATATAGCTCCAGCCCACTGTTCCGGGCGAGTTGATAGTACCGTAGGTGTGGCCTTCCACATCGTCGGTGATGGCGATGGAGTCACTGGTTGATTCATCATCCCACGTGAGATTGACCGAAAAGTCGGAAGCGGTGGCAGTAAGGCCGTCCGGAGCCACGCAGTCACTGCCGATGGCGGTAAGAAGGATCGTGCCGTTCCAGCTGTAGCTCTCGTAAGTGGCCGTCCACGTAACCGTGAATTCGTGTCCCGTTTCGGTGCTTTCATCAACTGCAATTTGGAATTCGTTGTTCATTGTGCAAGTGCCGGTGTGGGCGTCCATCGGTGCCGCCTCGCCCGTCCCGTCAATAATGGTGAGCAACGGGTCGTCGCAAGTGAGTGTCACCGTAGCATTGCCCTCGGTGGCACCCCCTCCCTGATTGTTCATCGAAAGCGTGAGGAATGGTGTGCCTCCAGCGGAAACGATACTGGGAGTGTAGCTGGCAAGTGACAGATATGGC
>JAIKYR010000090.1 GCA_024682995.1 Bacteroidales bacterium
TGCCGAAGCGTAGGCTCCAGTTGGGGTTAATGGCGTAGTTGATATAGAGAAAGTCGGTGTTGTCGAAAAAACGCACGCTACCGGGATTGGCCACTACGCGCTGACGGAAATAATAGGAGACCTTCTTCCCGATATTGCCACCCACATGGATGTTGAAATATTTGCCGGCGAAGCCATACACATCCTCACCGTGTTCAATGCTGCCATCCGCAAATTGTGTTATCGGATGCCGGAAACTGAAATCTGCCCGCACCTCCATACGCAACGTCGTGAAGAGGGGGACAGAGTCCTTTTGGGCATATAAATTATCAGAAATGGAACAACAAAGAAGGGCTAACAGTACGAGCAGTATGGGTTTACGAGTCTTCGAGGGAGAAACCAGCATTATCTTTCCTTTCTTTATACAACAGGTTTATACAATATTATAATATATGTCTCTTAAACCAAGTTGGAGAAACCCATGAAAGCCATTGCCAGAATACCGGCGGTTATCAGGGAGATTGGCACGCCCTTCATCCCTTTGGGAATGGAGACCAGCTCCAATTGCTCACGCAGACCAGCGAAAATCACGATGGCTACCGTGAAGCCGATAGCGATGAAGATAGAGTAGATCGTGCTGTCGATAATCGAAAAGCCGTGGGCGGCGATGATGGGCTGCTCGGTCACTTTGATGGCGATACCTAACACGGCGCAGTTCGTCGTAATCAGGGGCAGATACACGCCAAGAGCCTTATACAGGGAGGGGCTCATCTTCTTCAGGATGATTTCCACCATCTGCACCAGAGAAGCAATCACCAGAATGAAGACGATGGTCTGCAAGAAGGTGATGTTGAGCGGCACCAGCACATATTTCTGCAACGTGGAGGTGACGAGGGTGGCTAACGTCATCACGAAGATGACCGCCACGCCCATACCCAAGGCCGTGTTCACCTTACTGGAGACACCTAAGAATGGACAAATACCGAGGAACTGCACCAAGATGATGTTGTTAACTAAAACAGCTCCTATTAACAATAAAATATATTCCATGACAAGTAATGTTTGTAATTATACTGTTATAATGTTTGTAACGCTTTGAGACTATTTCGTGGCACACATTTTACTCTTACGTTTTTCCTCCACCTTATTGACGCAATGGCGCACCAATGCCATGATAAAGCCAAGTACGAGGAATGCGCCCGGAGCGAGCACGAAGATGAGGATGTTGTAGTCGGAGGGGATGAACTGCCAGCCCATGAAAGAGCCTGCACCCAGCACCTCGCGCACGGCGGCGATCAGCACCAGCGAGATGGTGAAACCGATGCCCATGCCCAGTCCGTCGAGCATGGAGTCAAAAACCGTGTTCTTGCTGGCGAAGGCCTCGGCACGACCCAGCACGATGCAGTTGACCACAATCAAGGGGATGAAGACACCGAGACTTTCGGAAAGAGCGGGCACAAAGCCTTGGATAATCAGATCCACCATACTCACGAAGGTGGCGATAATCACGATAAAGCACGGGATACGCACCTTGTCGGGAATCACATTTTTCAGCAGGGAGATGATGATGTTGGACATCAGCAGCACGAAGGTTGTGGCAGCACCCATACCCAGGGCGTTGTTCACAGAGGTGGTGACGGCCAATGTGGGGCACATGCCGAGCACCAAGATAAGACTCGGGTTCTCCTTGAAGAAACCTTTGGTTAAAATCTTTATTTTACTCATGATAATCCTCCTTTACTTTCATAAAAACATCGTAGGCGCGTTGCACGGCATCGCAATAGGCGCGAGACGAGATGGTGGCCGCCGTGATAGCATCCACATCGCCACCGTCTTTCTTCACAACCAACTTGAAATCCTTGGGGTTGCGATTGCTGAACTGGAGTGCGAAATCGCTCTTGTCTTTGTTGATCTTATCACCCAGACCGGGGGTTTCTCCAGCTTTAATCACCTCCGTGTTCAGGATGGTGCCTGTGTTGTCAAAACCGACCATCAGGTCGAAGCGTCCGGCGAAGGCCTTTTTCGTGTAGGTCTCCACGCCCGCCCCAAAGAGGGAACCATCGGGGTTGACGGCCAGATGGACCAGAATATCCTCGCCATCGGCATCTTTAGTTGTTATATCCTTTATTTCACCCTTAAAACCGGGAAGCACCTTATTCAAAGCTTCTTGTTTCTTTGCTGCCTGTGCCGCCTCAATAGGATCTTTGGTGAGGGCATAGACACCGGTGAGGGCCAAACCCGCCACCAAGGCTATTGCGGTCAGCACCACAACCAGTCGTAATAATGATTCTTTTTTAGCTGTCATAATCAATAGGTTTTATGGTTATTTGGCAAACGTTTTGGGAACAAACCAGCGGTTGATGAGCGGCACTAACGCATTCATCAGCAGGATGGAGAAGGATACACCTTCCGGATACGCTCCGAAGAGACGGATGATGATGGTCAACAGACCGCAGCCGCAACCAAAGATAAGCATACCCACTGGAGATGTCGGGGAGGTCACCATATCGGTGGCCATGAAGCAGGCACCCAAGATAAGGCCACCCGTGAGGAGATGGAAGAACGGATTCGCGTATTGGGTTGGATCCACCAGCCAGAAGATGCCGGCCACCACGAAGACCGTCAGGATGAAGGCCACGGGAATGTGCCAAGTGATGATGCGCTTCCACAGGAGGAAGATGGCACCGATCAGAAGGGCGATGGCAGAGACTTCGCCGAAGCTGCCGCCCATCTGGCCGATAAGCATGTTCATATAGGTGGGCATCTCCACATTGGCACCCTCTTTCAGGATGCCGAGCGGCGTGGGCCCTGTCACCACATCGGCACCAAAGCTCCAAATCGGGGTGGGCACCGGCCAGGTAGTCATAGCCACCGGGAAGGCGATGAGCAGGAACACACGGGCCACGAGTGCCGGGTTGAAGGGGTTGTGTCCGAGGCCGCCAAAGGGCATTTTGGCGATGCCGATAGCCACAATCGCACCCACCACCATCATCCAGATTGGCAGGTTGGCGGGCACGTTGAATGCGAGCAGCATACCCGTCACTACCGCCGAACCATCGCTGACGGTGGGCTTCTGCTTCAGCATGAAACGCTGAATCAGGTACTCAAACAAGACACAGCATCCCACAGACACCACTGTGAGAATGATTACAGGCAGTCCGAAATAGAAGACGGACACCAAAAATGCCGGTATCAGGGCGACAACAACCGACCACATGATTTTCTGCACGGTGTCATCGCTATGAACATGGGGCGAACCGGAAACGTTTAATAATCTGTTCATTTATCGTAACTTTTAAAATATTATCTCTAAACTCTACACTCTCAACTCTAAACTTTATACTATAGCTGTCCTTTCAACGCCAGCAATTCATATTTCGCCTTAATCAGCTGTATATTGTGAACCTCTTGATTCATAAGAGATTGAACTTCATCATTATGCTGGCGGATATAATCGATAACCGTAATGGTACCATTCATCAGCTGGCTAGAATAGCTCTTGGTCACCGCCTTGTATTTCTCCGTGATGGCCTGATCCAATTCCAGCAGCTTTTCAATCCGTCGTATTTCATTCAGCTTGTCTTGGATGGCTATCTGGTTGGATTTCTTGAAGTCAGACTCCTGGCTCTGCAGAATCTCCTTTTGGATTTCAATCACCTTTCCCAACCCGGAGGTCTTGGCCCAGTCGATGAGCGGCACGCGCAGGGTTACGCCAGCCATGTAGTACCAGTCGGGACGGCTGAAGTAGAACTGGTAGTCGGGACGACCATAGCCGCCAGTAGCGAAGAGGGCGATTTTAGGAAGGCTACTGGAGAAATGCAGCTTCCGTTGGAAATCCATCTGTTTGGTCTGGTTCTCAAAAATCTCGAACTCAAGGCGGGACGAGTTTGCCGAGGTGTCAACCCCGGGAAGCTGCGGCACGGCAAATTGTGCATTGGAAAGGTCTCGGCCTGTCAGGATGGACAACGAAGATATGATGGATTCGCGCTTGGCCACAAGCTCATCGTGCTGCTGCTGGATTTTAAGGTCCTCCAACTCCATCTGGGAGAGGGTGTTCTGCATGATGACGCCCTCCTTGAGCAAGACCTGCAGCTGCTGGATCTGGTCTTTGAACGTACTCTGCACATTTTCAATAATGCCCAATTGTTTGTCCAAAATCAGCAAATTCAAATAGAGGTTGATGACGTTAGCCTTCATCTCATTCATCGACAGTTCGATTTTCAGGATTTCGGCATCGTTCTGCAGGGTGGCAAACCGCCGTCCGTAAAACATGCGGCAGCCGTCGAACAGCGTTTGCTCCAGATCCATGCCGATATGGTACTGCATCTTGGCCAACAAAGGTTGTTCGTCAAACGGGTATATGTCAGGCACCTCCGCCGACTCGTACGAGAAGCGGCCGTTGATGGAGAGCTTCGGGAAAAGGTGTGAGGCTGCGTTGTTGAGATTGGTCTTGAGGATCTGCTCGTTGAGATTCTTCTGGACACTGGCCGACGTTTGCGCGATGGCCCACTGCTGGCACTCCTCAATAGTGACCGTCTGCTGGGCGAAAATCGGGAAGACGAGGCACAGGAACAGAATCAGCAAGTATAGTCCCTTCATACTGTTACGATTAATTTCAACCTTATTTTAATAAGCCGCAAAAATAACACTTTTTTTTGTACTTTTGCACGCTCAAACCAAAATGCTTTGAAAAAACAAGACATTCAAAAAGTTAAAGAAGCACTGGCGGCTTCCAAGAAGATATGTATCGTCTTCCATTTCAATCCCGACGGGGATGCTGTAGGATGTGCCCTGGCGCTCTACCACTACTTCAAGGCCGACGGTTACGAAGTCACCGTCGTGTCGCCCAACGCCTTCCCCGACTTCCTGCACTGGATGGAGGGTGCGGAGGAGATCATCGTCGCGCAGAAGCAGCTGAAGACAGCCCGCGCAGCCATCATGGAGGCCGACATACTCTTCATCGTGGACATGAACGCGCCGCACCGCGCCGGCCAGGAGTTGGAGCAGAACATCCGCAAATCGACCGCGTTCAAGATCCTCATCGACCATCACGTGCAGCCCGAAATCCAATGTGACGTCATGTACTCCACTCCAGACACCAGTTCCGCCTCCGAGCTCGTCTATGACTTCCTGTACCGGCATCTCACCCCGGAACGATCCTTCACGCGCCCGATTGCGGAGGCCCTATACGTCGGCATCATCACCGACACTGGCTCCGTAACCTACTCCTGCGACCAGCCAGGCACCTACGAGGTGTTAGGCAAGCTCATCGCTTCCGGCATCAATGGCGAATCCATCCACCGGAAGGTCTATGACAACTACAACGAGAGCCGCATGCGCCTCCTCGGACTGGCGCTATCCCAACGTCTCAAAGTGATGCCGGAATACGGCGCATCCTATATGTATCTGACCAAGAAAGACTTGGCTGACAACAACTTCCAAATCGGCGACACCGAGGGGTTCGTCAACTACGGCCTTTCCATCAACAAGGTACAATACACGGCCTTTTTCACCGAACGCGAGAACCGTATCCGCTTCTCTTTCCGTTCCAAAGGCCTTATCGATGTCAACTTATTGGCCCGCAAGTATTTTGACGGTGGTGGACACCACAATGCCGCCGGAGCCTTCTTCGACGGGACCATCCAAGAGGCCATTGCCTATTTCGAAAAAGTAGTCAAAGAATGCCACGCCCAACTTTCCGCATCCGAAAAATGAAAACACACCTCTTTTCGGCTCTGATTCTCGGCGGTATCGTGCTGCTCGTCAGCTGCGGAAACCGTCCCACCGGCGAGGTGGTCACCAACGACCAGAAGCCCAAAGAGGACAAATACGCCCCCTACGTGGAGGGCAACAAAAAGATCCTGCACTGGGAAAACGAGGAAATGGCAATGTTCATCAAGCGCTACCAGTGGCAGATGCAGCGCACCGGCACTGGCCTTTACATCGAGGTTCTCGAACCCGGGAAAGGCGAATGCTTCCAAGAGGGCGACATGGTGACGCTGGACTATCAGACATTCCTTTTGGATGGCCAGCAGATCTACTGTTCCGACAGCGACGGTCTGAA
>JAIKYR010000113.1 GCA_024682995.1 Bacteroidales bacterium
TGGTCAAGCAGTTCGGTGGAGTGCTCGCCGGGCAATAATCAGAGCATAAACAATGCCTCAGGTTTCAATGCCATGCCGGCTGGTTGGTACTGTGCCGCCCTGCATCAGATGTCTGAATTTCATGAGGCGGTTTGGTTTTGGTGTAGTCCTAATGTTATTTTTGAAAATAATTCCATGTATCATTTTTATGAAATGAGGAGGGACAAGGTGTCTGTAGAGCTTCAACATGACCCGGCAACGTATGGTATGTCCGTGCGTTGTGTGAAGGACTGAGTTGATTTTTGCTATTCATAGACAAAAAAAAACTTATCTTTGCAACCGCATTAATTCATCTAAACTATGAAAAAGTTTTTCATGCTCATATTGTCGGCGTTAGGGGTGATGACATCCTGCAACCGAGAGATGGTCCCCCCTCAAGGACCTCCGGGTGGCGGTGAAAACATCCTGATGTATGGTCCTCCTCCCGTGGAATACAAAAACATGCCCAAGGCAGACGACAACACTCAACAAGCCCCGAATACCCCGGAGCAGAATAAAAATTCAAGAAAAGAGAATAATGAAACTGATTCAGAAAATCAAAGATAAGAAACAACAGCTGATCCGATTCCTGTTCGGCTCATTCTCCGCCACCGCCCTGATGTTTGTCTTCCAGGCTTGTTATGGGATGCCTCAAAATCCGGTGCCGCCCGATGAGGATGTTGTCATTATGGGTACCATAACTGACATGGCGACAGGCCAACCTGTTGAGGGGTTGTCCGTGATCATCCCCGAGTTGGGGATTGACGCCACTACCGACAGTACGGGTGTGTTCTGCTCCAATGTGAACGGTGCGGAGCACCCCAACCAGGTACAACTTCTGGTAAATGATGTTGATGGCACTGAAAACGGTCGCTATGAGACTTTGGACACTAATTTCACATACGATGACCTGCTAACGCCGTTTGAGTTGCAGGTGCGTCCGCACCGTGGCAAGTAAAAAGCGGCGTCCATTCAAACGACCATTGTGTTGTGTCTTTTGCAGGGGCAGATCAGAACCGGCCGCCGGCACCGCCGCCGCCGAAGCCTCCTCCGCCACCGAAACCGCCAAAGCCTCCGCCGCCGAAGCCGCCACCACTCCAGGTGTTGCCACCGCCCCACGGCCTTCCGCCGAAATAGGGCCCTACGTACGAGCCACCGCCAAAATGTCCTGTATTGCCTGCCGAGCCGTCATCCACCGAGGAGAGCAGAAAGACCACCAATACCACTGCCGCCAAGACAGCCACTAACAGAATCAGAGCGAATAGAGATCCCTCGCCTTCTTCTTCGGGCAGGTCGGAGATTTCGCCCGCCGCCAACGGCAGGATGTAAGCCAGTGCTGAATCCACGGCATCACCGTATCGACCCTCCTTCAGTTCAGGAATCATCTTGCGCTCGATGATGCGTTTGCAGGTGACATCCGGAAGTACACCCTCCAAATCATAACCTACAGAGATGTAAACCTCCCCATCCGTCTCATTCCGGGGCTTTATGAGGATGACCACGCCGTTGCGCTTGTCGCTGTTTTTAGTCCGCACACCCCACTTGTCGCCGATTTCGTACGCGAACTCGGCGGCGGAATAGCCCCCCAGGTCCTCAACGGTCACCACGCAGATGACATTCGTCGTGGTGTCGTTGAAAGCCACGAGGCGTTGCTCCATGCTCTCCACCTGATCAGGGCTTATAATGCCGGCAAAATCGTTGACTAACCGTGGCGGGTCGGGAGCGGGCGGGATGACATCCTTGTGGCCACGGGCGAACGCGGTGGCCACAAGGAGCAGACCAACAAGACAAAGCGCAATTCTACGCATTTTTATTCAAAATTAAATTCCACTTCCGGAGCATTCTCGGCACCAGCTGCGGCTTTGAAATAGCCCTTCTTGTCGAAGTTGAACAGCCCAGCGATGATGTTGTTCGGGAATTTGCGGATATAAGAATTGTAATCGTTTACCGTCTCATTGAACTTGTTGCGTTCCACGGCGATACGGTTCTCGGTACCCTCCAGCTGAGCCTGCAGTTCCAAAAAGTTCTGGTTGGCCTTCAGGTCGGGATATTTCTCAATGGTGACCAGCAAACGGCTCAACGCGGAACTCAACTGGTCCTGGGCGGCTTGGAACTTGGCAATGTTCTCTTCCGTCAAATTGCTCGGATCAATCTGTACCGAGGTGGCTTTGGCACGCGCATTGATGACGGCCTCCAGCGTGCTCTTCTCATACTGGGCGGCACCCTGCACCGTCTTCACCAGATTCGGAATCAGATCCGCCCGGCGTTGATAGACGTTCTCCACATTGGACCAGGCCTGCGAGCAAACCTCGTCCTTCTGGACCATGTTGTTGTACGGCTTGACAAACGCGGCCAGAATCAGCACAACGGCCACGGCAATAATCAAAAGGGTTACAATTACTTTTTTCATCTATTCAATTTTTAAAGTTAATAATATTGTTTCTACAAATCTTGTGCCAGCCAATGCTCCATTTCCCGAATTCGTTGGCAGTATTTTTCAATCTGCCCTTCCACAAAATCCTCACTGTATTTGGTGTCGCAAAACCCGTTCCCCCGTGCCACATAATCCGCGTCCTCCAGACTTCCGAACAAATCAACATAATTCTGTCGGTACTGGCGATATTGTTCCAGAAGGGCCAACAGCTCCTGACGGTCGGCTTGGATTATTTCTCCGGAGGAAAAACGATATGTCTTTTTCATACGCACATGAAAATCTGTTGGTAAATCCGTTCGCACGCACCGACGTTAGCGGCCACATATTCACGGCACACGGCGCACACCCGCGCATACGCATCGGGATCGTTCTCAAACTGTTGCACCACCTGCCACATATCCCCAGCATTGTTTACCGGGAAGGCTCCGCCCTTTTGGACCAGCATCACTGCCTCGTTGAAATGGCTGTACTGCGGACCGAAGAAGAGCGGCACGCCATAGACGGCAGCCTCCAAAATATTGTGCAAGCCCGTTTTAAAGGCTCCACCCACATACGACAAGGTACTGTATTTGTACAATTTATTCAAAAGTCCGATGGTATCCACCACGAGCACATCATATTCACCCAAATCCTGATGCTGTATTTCCGAATAGGCGATGGTTTTAAAACCGGCAAAAGTACGCATCACGTCCTCCTTCCGGCTGATTTCATGCGGGGCTACCAGCAACTTGTATCCGTTTAGCTGCGGAAGCAGTTGGGCCAGCAATGCTTCATCCGGTCCCCACGTGCTGCCCGCCACAATCAGATTGGACTGCCCTTTAAATTTTTCAGCCATCTCCACTGGTGCGGACTGTTCTGCAATGGCGGCCACACGGTCGAAACGGGTGTCACCGCACACCTCCACCTGTCGAATGCCAACCCCGTCCAGCAGTCGGGCCGATTCATCATTCTGCACAAAAATCCGAGATGCTCCGCGCAAACGGTTCACAAACCAGCGACCGTACGGCTTGAAGAAATACTGGTTAGGGCGGAAGATGGCGCTAACATAATAAAAAGGTATGTTATTGGACCTCAATTCTATCATATAATTGTACCAAAACTCATATTTGATGAAGATAGCCATCGAGGGATGTACGATGCGGAGAAAACGACGGGCGTTGCGGACTGTGTCTATGGGCAGATAGAAGACATAGTCCGGCAGTGGGTCGTTTTTCCGTATCTCATATCCGGAAGGCGAGAAAAATGTCGCCAGAATTTTGGTGTCAGGACGTTCTTTTTTAATTTTTTCGATAATAGGTCGGGCCTGCTCATACTCGCCCAAGGAGGCGCTGTGAATCCACACTGGATGGTCGTCGTCATCCACAGCTTTTGCCAGACGCTCGAGCAACCGCTTGCGTCCGCTGCTCCACAGCCGTGCCTTCTCGTTGAACGGGGAGGCCAATAAGACTGCCAAGCTGTATAAGCAAACCGCTATGGAGATCAGGATACACATCGTCAAGGATTATCGGTAATAGAATGTAGTCACCTCCTTTTTCTCATAAAGCGGTATATTCCAACCTATTTTCAGGCCGATCAATCCGCTGAATTTCGATTTCATATTTTCCGTTGGGCCCTCATTAAGGACATAGTTCCGGTTTGGTTTTGACCAAATCTCCCAAAATTCGATGCCGCCGTAGAAATTGAGCAGCCGGTTTTTCTGGATGAAGAGATAGCCGATGAACTGGTTCATGGCAAAGCCGCCGCTGCGGTGGTCGTAGCCCTTCCTGTAGTCGCCGGCCAACTGTGGCACCTGGTTGTCGTAATCGTTGATGCGGATCTTATGGCTGAAATAGCCCATACCCAAATGGAGCCAGATGCCGGAATTGCGCCAGCGGCTGACGGGTATCACCTTGCCCACGCCAGCCCCCAGGGACCAGTAACGGCCTTCAAAATAGAGCGTTGAGGTAAGGCCATTGCCGTCCACCACCCGACCATGCTCATCCACCATATCGCCAAGGAAGGAGGCCAAGGTGTCGCGCAGGTTGCTGCCGAACATATAATGGAAATTCACGTCGAACGTCCAGTTACTGGAGGTCTTAACGGTCACGCCGGTGCCTACCGACAGGTTGGGCTTGAACCACTGGTGCAGATAGCCCACCGGCAGGTAGCCAGACATGTTCACGCCTGTCCACACCATGGTGGCGCCAGAATCGATATAGCTCTTGCTGCTGAAATCGGTGCGTGCGTCAGCCACGCTGCCCCGCTGAGCGAACAGCACTATCGGCAGCATCAGAACAAGCATCAAAACGGCAGTATGTTGTTTCATAACGTTATATGATAAAATGAAAGGCGGAGGTTTTATATCATCCTCCACCTTTCACGAAAACATTCCTATTTATTGGTGCGGCCCGGATAGACCTTGAGGGCCTCTTCCAAGCACTTGACGGCCTTCTTGAGGTCTTCCACCTTCAGGCAGTAGCTGATACGAACCTCATCCGTACCTTTGCCTTTCGTGGAATAGAAGCCCGTAGCCGGTGCCATCATCGTGGTCTCGCCGTTGTAGTTGAACTCTTCCAGCATCCACTGGCAGAAACGGTCGGAGTTGTCGATGGGCAGACGAGCCACACAGTAGAAGGCGCCCTTGGGCATCGGCACGTAGCAGCCGGGGATAGCGTTCACACCGTTGACCACCGTGTTGCGGCGGGCCACATAGTCGGTGATGACCGCATCGAAGTATTCCTTCGGGGTGCTGACGGCGGCCTCGCCGAGAATCTGGCCGTAGGTTGGCGGCGAGAGACGGGCCTGGGCGAATTTCATGGCCGTATTATAGACATCCTTGTTGTGTGTGATGAGCGCACCCGTACGCACGCCGCACGCGCTGTAGCGCTTGGACACGGAATCCAGCAGCACCACATTCTGCTCAAGGCCTTCCAGCTCCATAACGGAGAAATGCTTCACACCGTCGTAGCAGAACTCACGATAGACCTCATCGGCGAAGAGGAAGAGGTCGTGTTTCTTGGCAATCTCGCCCAGTTGGCGGATTTCCTCTTCGGAATAGAGATAGCCCGTGGGGTTGTTGGGGTTGCACACCATGATGGCTTTCGTCTTGGGCGTGATCAGCTTCTCGAACTCCTCGATGGAGGGCAGCGCGAAGCCGTTATCGATGGTGGAGACGATGGGTTTCACCACCACACCGCACGTCACGGCGAAGCCGTTGTAGTTGGCGTAGAAAGGTTCCGGGATAATGATCTCGTCGCCGGGATCCATGCAGCTGTTGAAGGCAAACAGAAGGCCTTCGCTGCCACCCGTGGTGATGAGGATCTCATCGGGCGTGATGTCGATGCCCACGCTGTGGTAGTATTCCACCAGTTTCTTGCGGTAGCTGAGGTTGCCAGCGGAGTGCGTATAGGCGATTACGGGAATGTCGGCGTTCTTGACGGCATCACGGGCGCCCTTCGGCGTCTCAATGTCGGGCTGGCCGATGTTCAGATGATAGACATGGATTCCGCGCGATTTGGCGGCATCGGAGAAAGGCACCAACTTACGAATTGGAGAGGAGGGCATTGTCTGACCCTTTTTAGAAATTTGCGGCATAATTTTATATATTTGATTGTTAATTGATTACAATTTTAACAAAAAGCGGACAAATATACAAAAAAAGCAGTAGGGAAAGAAAAAAAAGAGAATCCAAGCCAAAAGCATTTTTTTGTATTTTTGCGGTTTAAAAATTTTTAATCTTAAAACCAATATCATTATGGCATTAGCAATTGACTCAAGCAATTTTGAATCACTGGTCAACGGTGACAAGCTGGTGGTGATCGACTTCTGGGCCCCCTGGTGCGGTCCCTGCCGTCATCTCGGTCCCGTTGTCGAAGAGGTGGCCGCCGAATTCGAAGGCCAGGCCGTCATCGGCAAGTGTGACACGGACGAGAACAACGAACTCGCTATGCAGTTCGGCGTGATGAATATCCCCATGCTGGTCTTCATCAAGAACAAGGAAGTGGTGGACAGCCTCGTGGGCCTTGTCCCCAAGGAACTCATCGTTGAAAAGGTCAAACAGTATCTGTAAAATCAAAATTTAATTTCCAATATTATGAGTACAGCTTTATTAATTTGCATCATCGGTACGATTGTCATCATACCGTTTTTGATTTACTATGTGCGGGAAGCCAAACTGCATCATCCGAAAGGATTGATTGCCGCTGCTTTGAGCAATATGGGCGAGCGCTTCGGATACTACATCATGAACGCCGTGCTTCTTTTGTTCTTGGTTTCCAAATTCGGTCTGCCCGACGGCACCGCCGGCGTCATCTACTCCGTCTTCTACTTCGGCATCTACGTGCTGAGCTTGGTGGGCGGTATCATCGCCGACAAGACCCAGAACTACAACAAGACCATCCAATGGGGTCTCATCATCATGGCTATCGGCTATGTGGTGATGGCTATTCCATTGTTCAGCAAGACTGCTGAGGGTGCTATCCTTGACAGTGGCGCTGGCTGGTGGACGATCCTCATCATCACCTGTATGGCTCTGTTGTTCATCGCCTTCGGTAACGGTCTCTTCAAGGGCAACCTGCAGGCCATCGTCGGTAAATTGTACGACGAGTTCGAGGCCGAGGCTGCCAAGAAGGGCCCAGAAGCTCTCGCAGAAGCCAAGGATCGCCGCGACTCCGGTTTCCAGATTTTCTACGTCTTCATCAATATCGGCGGTTTCTTCGCTCCGTTCATCGCTCCGTTCCTGCGCGAGTGGTGGCTGAAGGCGCACAACCTCATCTATAATGCTGACATGTCTGGTCTGTGTCACCAATTCCTCGCGAATGGTCAGGAGACCCAGAAGTTCACGGAGACCATGGCTGCCGTGCTGCAACCTGGCTACAACTTCACCGATACCGCTGCTTTCTGTTCCGACTACATCACCGTGTTCAACCAGGGTGTTCACTTCTCCTTCATTGCTTCCGTGCTGGCTATGGCTATCTCTTTGGTTATCTTCTTGACCAACAAGTACAAATTGCCGCAACCCGCCAAGAAAGAGCAAGCTCAAGTGGTGGAATATACCGCTGAGGAGAAACTCGCTATGGCTAAGGAGATCAAACAACGTCTGTATGCTTTGTTCGCTGTGCTGGGCATTGCTGTGTTCTTCTGGTTCTCTTTCCACCAGAACGGCCAGTCTTTGTCTGTGTTCGCCCGCGACTTCGTCCAAACGGAGAAGATTGCCCCTGAAATCTGGCAGGCATTGAATCCTTTCTTTGTGATTGTGCTCACGCCGATTATCATGATTGTTTTCGGAGCATTGGCACGCCGAGGCAAAGCTATCTCCACGCCTCGCAAGATTGCCATCGGTATGGCTATCGCCGGATGTGCATACCTCTTCCTGGTGATCATCTCCATCGTCAACAACTATCCGTCAGGTACTGAATTCCGCGCCATGGATCTGGCCCAGATGGCTGCCGCCGGTCTTGCCAAGGCCGCACCATGGGTGCTTCTGGTAACCTACTTCTTCCTGACTGTGGCAGAGTTGTTCATCTCCCCGCTGGGTCTGTCATTCGTATCCAAAGTGGCTCCGCGCCACATGGTAGGCTTGTGTCAGGGCTTGTGGCTTGGCGCCACCGCCATTGGTAACCTGCTGATCTGGCTCGGCCCCGTGATGTACAACGCTTGGCCGATCAAGTACTGCTGGGCAGTGTTCGCAGTGGTCTGCTTCGTCTCCATGGCCATCATGCTCGGTATGGTGAAATGGCTGGAGCGCGTGACGCAATAACAATTGAGAAGCATTCTTTATCATAACACGAAAGGCGTATCATTGAGATGCGCCTTTTTTGTTTTTGCAAGTTGGGAAAATGCCTCTGTCCATGTTAAAATAATGTAGTATCTTTGCGGCGTTCTTATACAACCGCTTATGACACCTGTTGATTTCCTGTGTACCGTAACCTGGAAAGTGAATCCCATCGCTTTTCAATTGGGCGCGTTGCAGGTTCGTTGGTATGGCATCCTGCTGGCCAGCGGCTTCCTGCTGGCTTACCTCACCCTGCAGAAAATATTCAAAACCGAAAACATATCCCAGAAACTGTTAGACAAGATTTCCATCTGGACCATCGTGTGGACCATTGTGGGTCTGCGGCTGGGGCATTTTCTGTTCTACGAGCCGGAGCAGTTCATCATCAACCCACTGGAAATCATCCTGCCCATCCATGACGGCCACTTTGTGGGCTATCAGGGGCTGGCCAGCCACGGGGCCGTGATTGCCATTATCCTGTTTGTGGTCTATTACACCTGGAAGCACAAAATCAACTTCCTGTGGCTGCTGGACCGCTTGGCTATTGCTATCCCCATTGCGGCGGCGTTCGTGCGCTGTGGCAACCTGATGAATCATGAGATTGTGGGCAGCATTACCACAGTGGCCTGGGCTTTCGACTTCACCTACGGGGGACCGGGCATCGCCGGCACGTTCCGCCATCCGGCGCAACTCTATGAAGCCGCCGTCTATTTCCTGCTCTTCGTGGGCCTTACGGTCTATTACTTCAAATTCGCCAAGGGCAAGGTGCCCGCTGGACTAACCTCCGGTCTTACCCTTACCATCATCTTCATCGCCCGCTTCATCATCGAATTTTTCAAGGAAGTGCAAGTGGCCAGTGAAGTCGGACATACCCTCGACAACGGACAAATTCTCAGCATCCCCATCGTCCTCATCGGCATCGGGCTGTTGGTTTATGCCGCTGTCAAACGACAAGTGCCGGAATGCACCTATAAAGAGGGCAAGCCTCTGAATTTCTAATCGGTTATTCCCACTCTATGGTCGCGGGTGGTTTGGAACTGATGTCGTAGCAGACACGGTTCACTCCTTTTACCTTATTAATAATATCGTTGGAGACTTTGGCCATGAAGTCGTAGGGAAGATGTGCCCAGTCGGCGGTCATGGCGTCGGTGCTGGTCACGGCGCGCAGGGCCACCGCACGCTCATACGTGCGCTCGTCGCCCATCACGCCCACGCTCTTGATTGGCAGTAGGATAACACCCGCCTGCCAAATCTGGTCATATAGGGAAACCTCAATTTCTCCGTTAGTCATGTTGGCGGGCACACCGGCGGCCAGCACCTTGCGTGCCTCCTCGCCAGACAGCCGCACTTTCCAGTCACGCAGACCTTGGATGAAGATGTCGTCGGCATCTTGGAGTATGCGTACTTTCTCGCGGGTGATGTCGCCCAGAATGCGCACAGCCAGTCCCGGTCCAGGGAACGGATGGCGGGTGATGAGATGCTCGGGCATGCCCAGCTGACGGCCCACGCGGCGCACCTCGTCTTTGAAGAGCCATTTCAGCGGCTCGCACAATTTCAGATGCATCTTCTCGGGCAGTCCACCCACATTATGATGGCTCTTAATGACCATGCCCGTGATGCTGAGACTCTCAATCCGGTCGGGATAGATAGTGCCCTGAGCCAACCACTTGGCGTCCGTAATCTTCTGTGCTTCGGCGTTGAACACGTCAATGAAGCCAGCGCCAATAATCTTGCGCTTGCGTTCGGGTTCGGTCACGCCCTCCAATTCCTTGAAGAACTTCTCGCTGGCATCCACGCCGATGACGTTCAGTCCCAAGCCCTCGTAGTCACGCATCACATTCTGGAACTCGTTTTTGCGCAGCAAACCGTGATCGACAAAGATACAGGTCAAGTTGGGCCCGATGGCGCGGTGGAGCAGCATAGCACATACGGACGAGTCCACGCCGCCGCTCAAACCGAGAATCACGCGGTCGTTGCCGATTTGCTCCTTGAGTTCGGCGACAGTGGTCTCCACGAAGGAGGCGGGACTCCAGGTCTGATGTCCTCCGCAGATGCCTACCACAAAATTCTTGAGCAGCTGGGTGCCTTGCACAGTATGGAACACCTCCGGATGGAATTGTACGCCCCAGACCCGCTCGTTGTCAAACTGGTAGGCGGCAAATTCCACCTTGTCGGTGGAGGCAATTTTATGGCAGTGGTCGGGCAACTGGGTGATGGTGTCGCCGTGGCTCATCCATACTTGGGTGTTGTCAGAAAGCCCTTGCAGCAGTGGGTTGTCGTGGTCGAAGGCGGCAAGGTTGGCACGCCCATACTCGCGACTGCCGGCAGGTTCCACCTTGCCGCCGCCAGTGTGCGCCATGAACTGCGCCCCATAACAGATGCCCAAGATGGGAAGCCGCCCACGGATGTTGCTCAAATCCACCTTAAAAGCCCGCTCGTCATACACGCTGAACGGGGAGCCGCTCAGAATCACACCGATGACATCCGGATCATCGTGCGGAAATTTGTTGTAGGGGACGATTTCGCAGAACATGTCCAGTTCCCGCACTCTCCGTCCGATGAGTTGCGTGGTTTGGGACCCGAAGTCCAGAATGATGATTTTTTCCATAAAAGGGCGTTCTAAAGTGAGGCTGCAAAGATACTAAAAAAGCGTACTTTTGCCGCCGCAAAAATCAGACTTGGATGTCAAAATATAGAAGTTATGTTCTGCCGCTTGCTATCGTTCTGGGATTGGCCCTCCACCATTGGTGTGCACTCCTGTCTCCGTCGGTGCCGTTTTTCATCTTTATTATCCTGCTGCTGAATTTCACCGCCGTCGATATCCGTTCGCTGAAACTCACTCCACTGTGCGTATGGATTATGCTCTTCCAGATGGCTGTCAGCATGGCGGGCTATTATGGTACGATAGCGTTGTCACACAATACATTGCTGGCGCAGGGCGTGATGATGGGCATTCTCTGCCCCGTGGCCTCTTCCGTGGTAGTGGTCTCCTGTATGCTGGGCGCGGACCGCGCCACCGTGACCGAATACACTATCTTCGGTAACCTAATGGCCGCCATCTTCACACCGTTGTGTTTTTCATGGATTGGTGTACATCAAGAAATGGAAATCTGGATGTCTTTTTTATTGATTTTAAAGAAAATAGGAATAACGATAGCACTGCCATTCTTCGTGGCATTGCTATTGCAGCTCGTATGGAAACAGGCCAACGAGGCTATCGCCCGTTTCAAGGATGTGTCGTTCTATCTGTGGGCATTTCTCTTGCTGATTGTAATCGGACAGACCATTGATTTCATCTTTATACATGGAAAAGGAAACATATCCAATATCCTGTGGCTTGGTGTTATCTCCATGGCCACTTGTGTGTTGAATTTCGGAGTGGGACGCTGGCTGGGCCGTCGCTACGGAGATGTGGTGGCGGGTGGACAGCTGCTGGGACAGAAGAACACCGCCATGGGAATCTGGATGGCCAACACGTTTCTGAACCCGTTGACATCTGTTACGCTGGCTTTTTATGCCATCTGGCAGAATATCTTCAACAGTTGGCAGATATGGCGGCACGACCGGATGCAGGCTCGCACAGAAGAGATGTAAACCCTTATTTCTGTGCCATTTTCAGCATAAATAATGTGATAAACAGAAAGATGATGTTGGGAATCCAAGTGCCCAATATTGGGGGAAGGCCGCCAGAAACGGAAAAGACCGTTGACACTTGCTGCAAGAAGATGAAGGTGAAGGCAAGTCCCATGCCCATGAACAGGTGTACGCCGACGCCACGTTGGTTTTTGCGCGAGGATATACTCAATCCCAAAAAAGTCATGATGATGATACCCAGTGGGTTGGCCAAACGTTTGTGCTGCTCTATTTGGTAGTGCGCCACCAAACTTGACCCTCGTCTTTTTTCCTCACGGATAAATTGGCGCAGTTCGGAATACGACATGGTTTCACTTAAATAGATGTCCTGGTCGAAATTTCGGGGCAGGATGTTGAGGGCGGTGTCTAACCTGCGCGCGGAGGAGACATACTCGTTGCCTTCATCATCGATGACACGCCGGGTGCAGTGTTCCATGACCCAAAGCTCCCGTTCCTCATCGAAACGGATGGTCTGGGCTGAGATTTTCTTCCGAATAGCCGATCCTTCAAATTCCTCATAGGTGAAATAATAGCCGACCCCGTTGCCGCGATCCCATCGTTCCACAAATACATAGCTTCTGTCGGAGTTTTTCACATGCAGCATGGTGGTGGACACAGCTTGCCGTCCGAAGTTCCTGAATTTAAACTCGTTGAGCTTCGCGTTTGTATGAGGCACGATGAAGTTTGACAAAATCAGGGACAACAGAACAATGATGATGGATCCCACACCATACGGGACGAGGAACCGATTGTAGCTGACGCCGTTGCCCAAGATGGAGATAATCTCGTTGCGGGACGACATCTTGGAGGTGAACCAGATGACGCTGATGAAAGTGAACAGCGGGATGAAGAGGTTGATGAAATAGGGAATGAAGTTGAGATAATAGCCGACAATAATCTCCTTCACGGGAATACCTTTTCCCATGAAACGCTGTATGTTTTCCGATACGTCAAACACAATGATGATGGTCATCAGCAGCAGGATGGAAAAAACCAGCGATCCGAGGAACTTGCGAAGAATATACGAATCGATGATTTTCCACCTGGTTACGGATCGGAATCCGTCACGCAGCCGTATGAAGATGTTCTGTTGCATCCGTTCTACTAAAAGGAGCGGCAAAGATACAAAAAAGAGCATACTTTTTTGCGGTACGCCCTATTTCAAGTCAATATTAAAAACATTATTTCAATGCCTCCACGGCGGCCTTGATGCGGCGGCATGCCTCCTTCAGCTTCTCTTCGGAAGTGGCATAGGAGAGACGGATGCAGTCGTTGTCGCCGAAAGCGCTGCCCTGCACGGTGGACACGCCGGCATCCAGCAACAGGTAGAAGGCCAAGTCCTTGGAGTCGCCGATGGTGGTCTTGCCGTACTCTTTGGCAAACTCGGAATCGGCAGGGGCCTGTTTGCCGAACAGCGTATTCACTTTGGGGAAGAAATAGAACGCACCCTGGGGCATCCTCACCTCAAAGCCGGGAATCTCCTGCAAGAGGCCGAAGACCAAGTCGCGACGCTGTTTGAAAATATTGCGCATACCGATGATGTCCTCGGAGGTTTTCGGGTCCATTTCCATGGCCCGCAGCGCGGCGCGTTGCGAGATGGAGCCCGTGGCGGACGTGATCTGACCTTGGAGTTTGCCGCACGCCTTGGCCACCTCCACGGGTGCACCGATGAAACCGATACGCCAGCCCGTCATGGCGAAGCCCTTGGCCACACCATTCACCGTGACCACTTGGTCCTTGATGAAGTCGAACTGGGCGATGCTCTCATGGCCACCCACAAAGTTGATATGCTCGTAAATCTCGTCCGACATGATCATCATCTGCGGGTGCTTGGCCACCACCTCGGCGATGGCGCGCAACTCATCCTTGGTATAAACCATGCCCGTAGGGTTGGACGGGCTGCTGAACATCATCAGCTTGGTGTTGGGCGTGATGGCGGCCTCCAATTGTTCCGGGGTGATCTTGAAATCGTTCTCCAACTTGGCCGGAACATATACGCATTTGCCTTCGGCCATCTCGGCGATGGCACGATAGGACACCCAGTACGGCGTGGGGATGATGACCTCGTCGCCGGGGTTCACCAACGCCATGACAACCTGATATATGGACTGCTTGCCACCCGTGGAGACCACAATCTGCTTCGTATCGTAATCCAGATTGTTGTCGCGTTTGAACTTGTGGCTGATGGCTTTCAAAAGGTCGGCATAGCCGGGAACCGGCGGATAATGGGTGAAATTGTCGTCAATGGCCTGCTTGGCGTATTCCTTCACGGTTTCCGGGGTGTTGAAATCCGGTTCACCGATGCTCAGACTGATAACATCTTTTCCTTTTTCCTTCAGTTCGCGTGCCAACGCGGTCATGGCCAGCGTCTCCGAGGCGGCCATCGTAGTTACTCTTTTTGATAATCTTTCCATATAATTTGTTGAATTATTGTTGACTTTTTGGGGGCTGCAAAGGTAGCAAATTCGCGCGAATTATCGGTTCTGATTTTTTATCAGTTGTCCGCAGGCGGCATCAATGTCGCGGCCTCGGCTCTGGCGCACGCTTACCACCATGTTGCAGTTTTGCAGGTATTCAATGAAACTCTCCCGCTGGTTGGGATAGGAGCGGTGGTAGAGACCGTCTTCCGTCTCATTGTACTCGATAATATTGATTTTCACGGGGAAAGGTCGGCAGTAGCGGGCCAGCTTCTCGGCGGCCTGCAAGCTGTCGTTCACCTTGGAGAGCAGCAAGTACTCGAAAGTGATGCGGTCGCCGGTTTTCTGGTAATAATACTGCAACGCCGCCTGCAGGTTATGCAGGTTATTGCGTTCCGTGACCGGCATGAGCACTTCGCGCACGGCAGGCTCGGCACTGTGCAACGACACGGCCAGCCCGCATGGGAAGTTGCGGTCAGCCAGCGCCTTAATACCCTTGATGATGCCTGCCGTGGAGAGCGTGATACGCGTGGGCGACAGCCCGAACCCTTTCGGGTCGGTGAGCTTGTCGATGGCCGTCATCACATTGTCGAAGTTGAGCAGCGGCTCGCCCATGCCCATGAACACGATGTTGGTGATGCCGTTGTCGTAGAGCTCGCGGGCGCGGCGGTCCATCAGGACATATTCGTCCACAATCTCGCTATAGTGCAGGTTCCGGATAAAGCCCATCGTGCCGGTGGCGCAGAACGTACAGCGCAGCGGGCAGCCCACCTGGGAAGAGACGCACGCGGTGACACGCCCGTTGGAAGGTATCAGCACCCCCTCCACCATCTTGCCATCCCACAAACGGAAGGCGAATTTGGAAGTCTTGTCGCGGCTGTGCGCCTCCTGCGCGATCTCGGCCCTGTGGAAAGTGAAACTCTCCGCCAGACGGGTGCGCAACGCCACCGACAGGTTCGTCATCTCATCAAAACTGCCGGCACCCCGCTGCCAGAGCCATTGCCAAATCTGCCCGGCACGGAATTTTTTTTCGGAATTAGAAACAATGAAATCCTCCAATTGGGAGAGCGACAGATTGCGAATATCCTCCATATTTCAACTTTTAGAATGTGAGCGGCAAAGATACATTTTTCGCCACATTTTTACTATTTTTGCAACCTTGTTTTAAACAGGGGAATAAAAATAGGAGAAAGGCCTGTTTTTTATTTCATAACGAATTGATATTTAGAAAAATAAAGTTTATCTTATATGGAATTAGCAACAAAATACGATCCCACCGTGGTGGAGGACAAATGGTATGCTTTCTGGACCGAACACCGCATGTTTCACTCCGAGCCTGACAATCGTCCGGCCTACACCATTGTCATCCCGCCGCCAAATGTCACCGGCGTGCTACACATGGGCCACATGCTCAACAACACCATCCAGGATGTGCTGATCCGTCGCGCACGCATGAACGGCTTCAACGCCGTGTGGGTTCCCGGCACCGACCACGCCTCCATCGCCACTGAAGCCAAAGTGGTAAACTTCCTGAAAGAGCAGGGCATTGACAAAAAGGATCTCACCCGCGAGGAGTTCCTGAAACACGCCTGGGCCTGGAAGGAGAAACATGGCGGCATCATCCTGCAGCAACTGCGCAAGCTGGGTGCCTCCTGCGACTGGGACCGCACCAAGTTCACCATGGACGAGGACCTCTCCGAAGCTGTCATCCAAGTCTTCGTGGACCTTTACAACAAAGGCAAGATCTACCGCGGCGTGCGCATGGTCAACTGGGACCCCAAGGCCCTGACCGCCGTTTCCGACGAGGAGGTCGTCTATAAAGAGTTGCAATCCAAGCTCTACTACGTGCGCTATGCCATTGAGGGCGAGCCCGGCGAGTACATCACCATCGCAACCACCCGCCCGGAGACCATCCTCGGCGATACGGCCATCTGTATGCACCCCGACGACGAACGCTATGCCAAATACAAAGGCAAACGCGCCATCGTGCCTATCGTCAACCGGTCCATCCCGCTCATCTACGACGAGTATGTGGAGCGCGAGTTCGGTACTGGCGCCCTCAAAATCACGCCCGCACACGACATCAACGACTACAACCTCGGTATCAAATACCATCTTGACACCATCAATATCTTCAACGACAACGGCACCCTCAACGAGAATGCCCAGTTTCTGGTGGGTGTGGACCGTTTCGAAGCCCGAAAGGCCATCATCCCGATGCTGGAAGAGGCCGGCAGCCTGGTGAAAATCGAAGATTACGTCAACAAGGTGGGCTTCTCCGAGCGCACCAACGAGGTCATCGAGCCGAAGCTCTCCATGCAGTGGTTCTGCAAGATGGACGAGCTGGCCAAGCCGGCGTTGGAAGTGGTGATGAAGAACGAAATCCAATTCTACCCCGATAAATTCAAGAACACCTACGCCCATTGGATGGAGAACGTGAAAGACTGGTGTATCAGCCGCCAGCTGTGGTGGGGACACCGCATCCCGGCCTGGTATCTGCCCAACCACGAGTATGTGGTGGCCCACAATGCCGACGAGGCCCTGAACATCGCCCGCCAGAAATACCCCGAGCTGAACCTCAACGCTGAGGATCTGAAGCAGGACGAGGACGTGATGGACACCTGGTTCTCCTCCTGGCTGTGGCCGCTTTCCGTCTTCGATGGCATACGTCATCCCGACAACCCGGAAATCAACTACTACTACCCCACCTCCGCCCTCATTACGGCCCCCGACATCATCTTCTTCTGGGTGGCCCGTATGATCATGGCCGGACTGGAATGGCGCGGTGCCATCCCGTTCAAGGATGTCTATTTCACGGGCACGGTGCGCGACAAACTGCACCGCAAGATGTCGAAGTCGCTGGGCAACTCCCCCGACCCCATCATGCTGATGGAGAAATACGGCGCCGACGGCGTGCGCTTCGGCATGTTGGTGACCTCACCGGCGGGCAACGACCTGCTCTTTGACGAAGCCCTCTGCGAACAGGGCCGCAACTTCAGCAACAAACTGTGGAACGCCTTCCGCCTCGTGAAAGGATGGAGTGTGGATGCCAATATCGAGCAGCCCATCCACTCCAAGACCGCCGTGGAATGGATGCGGCAGCGTATCAACGAGGTCATCGCCGGCATGGAGGAGGACTTCACCCGCTACCGCCTCTCCGAAGCCCTGATGTCCGTCTATAAGCTTATCTGGGACGACTTCTGCTCCTGCTTCCTCGAAGTGGTGAAGCCGGCCTACATGCAACCCATTGACGCCAAGACCTTTGGCGAAATCACGGATCTCTTTGAGACATTGATGGAGATTCTGCACCCGTTCATGCCCTTCATCACGGAAGAGCTGTGGCACGAGTTACGCGAGCGTCAGGAGGGCGAGTCCATCATGCTGACCGTCATGCCGAAAGCCGCCAGCACGGACAGTGCACTGCTAAACGCCTTCGCCAACGCCCGCAACGTCATCGAGCAGGTACGGCGCGTGCGCTCCGAGAAAAACATCGCCAACAAGCAGGCGCTCACCCTTCACGTCCACGCTAAGGCCCAACAGGCCAACGAAGCCCTGGATGCCGTCATCCGCAAACTGGCCAATGTGGACCATGTGGAATATGTGGGCGAAGCCGCCGAGGTGAACGGTGCCTCCTTCATTGAACAGAACATCAAATACTCCATCCCGCTGACGGGCCTCGTCAATGCGGAGGAGGAGATCAAAAAGCTGGAAGCCGACCTCAAGTATGCCGAGGGATTCCTGCAAGGCGTGCTGAAGAAACTCTCCAACGAGCGTTTCGTGAATAACGCCCCACAGAACGTGGTGGACATCGAGCGCAAGAAACAGTCCGATGCCGAAGAGAAAATACGCATCATCAAGGAACAATTAGCCAAGCTGAAATCATGAAAGCCACCTTACGCTATCTGATGATTCTGGCCCTGTGCCTGCTGCCGTTCACCTTCATCCAGAATGTGGAGTTTGTGGACAAGGAGCGTTTCCCCATCGTGATAGGCATCACCTTGGCAGTAACCATCGCCTACTGGGTCAGTTACGCCATCATCGAGAAGAAACGGAAAGAGCAAAACGGGGGAAAATAGGTGGTAGGTCGTTGGCTTTCAACAGCAGGATTCTGAGATTATTTCACAATCCGTCCTTCGTTATTAGCGATGAAGGACTTCCAGTCGGTGAACTTTTTGGCGGTGCCGAAGGTGACACGGTGTTGGAGATGATGGCACACAGCGGCGGCGAGGGCGTCGGTGGCGTCCAGATACTCCACGGCATCTTTTAACGGGTACATGTGGCACAACATGGCGGCCACCTGCTCCTTGGCGGCGTTGCCGTTGCCCGTAATGGACTGCTTGATCTTGCGCGGCTCGTACTCGTACACCTCCATACCCGCGTGCAGACAGGCCGCAATGACTACCCCCTGCGCACGTCCCAACTTGAGCATCGACTGCACATTCTTGCCGTAAAAAGGGGCCTCAATGGACAAAATATCCGGCTGATACTGCTCAATCAGAGCATTCACTTTCTCGTAGATGAATTTCAGTTTGGCATAATGATCCGGCATTTTCTTCATCTGGATGACACTGATCACCTCCACCTCCGACTGGCTGAGATGCGTGTTCAAAACCGCGTACCCCATCACATTCGTGCCAGGGTCGATGCCTAAAATCTTATGTCGGACGGATGGTTCTTCCATTTTTATTCAAAAAGAAGGTAGTTGTTGTGATAATCTATTATAGCCTTGTGTGTTACGAAGAAATCATTCCCCAGAATCATCTGGATGGGCTTGCGACGAAGCCGGCGGTAAGCGGTATTGATATAGGTAAAATCCAACAATGCCATATTCTGATAACAAGGCAGATGAAAACGCCCGAGACGAAAATCGGGCACATCGGCGATGCGGACGGTGAAGTCGTCGCCGCCAATGCCAGCGGTCACGCCATCATGCGGGACCGTAGGAAGCTGTGGCAGAAGCGATTGCGCATACGTCGCATCCATACAGCTGTGCGACGCACCAGTATCCAACACAATACGGATGGGCTTTCCAACCACCGACCCGCGAACGAGCGTGTGGAAATCGCCCGACTCCAACTCCACCACATTCAGTTTTGTCTTATACATAATTAAAAAGCAAAATTTTCATCCCCAAAAACACGATTCCTTTCCAACAATGCCTAAAGCCAATGTTTCTTGATGAAAAAGAGGACCAGAAAGACCAATATCAGCACACAAATGCCCATCACAATCCAGAAGGCGAACGGCGATGCGGCAAACGGCAGCGCCACATTCATGCCATAGAGGCCGCTGATGAATGTCAACGGGAGCACAATGGTGGAGATGATGGTGAGCATACGCATGATCTCGTTGGTCTTATTGGTCTGCAACGAATCGAACGTACTGGAGAGACCGTCCACCAACTCGCCGTAGTCGTCAATCATATCCCACATCTTCTGGTAAAAGTCCAAAATATTACCCCAGTATTCCTCCATATCGTCGGCAAAGCCTTTGATGTCGCCCGACTCGAACTTATTGAACAGTCGCAATTGCGGACGGAACATGGTGTTCATCTGGATGATATTCTTACGGAAACGGGAAATCTGCTCGATGATCTTCTCCGACTTGGTGCTGAAAAGTTCCCGGTTGATGAAATCCAGCTCCGTGCCCATCCGTTCCACCAGCAGGAAGGATTCCTTCATCATCCTATATAAGATATGGTAAAGCACCGCATCGCTGGTGCCGCTGATGTCATCCTCATCCTCAGGCTCCGGATTCACTTTCGTGTAATTGAACAGATCCTGCACCACATAATGGGAATTTCCCACTGTAATCAAATAGTCTTGTCCCCAGAAAATCTTCGTCTCCTCCGTACGAACCAGCTGCGTGCGCTTATCCATCAACGGGAAATGCAACACGAGGAAATAATAATCATCGTATTCGTCGATTTTGGGACGTTGGACAAAACTGGAGCAGTCGTCAATATCCAAAGGGTGGAAATGGAAGTTGTCGCGCAGGAAGTCCAAGTCTTCCACGGTTGGATTTGTTATATGGTGCCATTTAAAAGTACCGAAATTGATGGTGTCAACCATTTTACAACCTCCTTTCTACTTTTGGATTAACAACTAAAAGACTACATCTTGGTATGGAATTTCAAAACGCCGCAAAAGTACAAAAAAATGTAAAAAAAGCAGGAGTGTGTGAAAAAAATTAGGCAATAATATAGATGTTGACCCAAGAAGAGTATGACGACATTTTCCCATTGTTTATGATGTTCGTGGCACCTTGGTGCCGCACGAAGCCAACTCCCCTTCTGATTTTTAGAAGGGGTGGCCGTAGGCCGGGGTAGTTAATATGGATCATAATTCCTTTTGCAACTGATGCCAAAACACGATTTCCGCCATATTGCCCGCCTTTCGGTTCTTGCACGCACGGCCTGACAGTTCCGGATTTGCCGGGAGATGTTGAAATGTGTTTCCTTTGATTATAATTCCGTTGATAATGGTCGATTTTTTCACAATAAGGTATTTTTTTTGCAATATATTAACTACCCCGCCCTTCGGGCACCCCTTCTGAAAAA
>JAIKYR010000027.1 GCA_024682995.1 Bacteroidales bacterium
GACACTGAACAAGTACGACTACTTGGAGAACCTTCATGACACCACCCGTTACAAACATCTCAAAGATAACCGGTATGAGGTGGTGGACCCATACGAGATAAATGTTGCAAAGTATGCGCGCTACGAAGAGGTGTCTGCTGAGACCATTTTAGAGGTGAAGAAACTGATAACCCGGCATTATGGTGAAACACCCGTAGTACTTTATCACCTTGACACTAAAAATCTTTCAAAATACCAAGATGATGAAATCAAAGCTTTTTACAAGTAGCATACTGCTGATATTCAGTCTCCCTTTACTGGCCTGTGGTCCCTTATCCATCATACCTCCGGAGCAGCATTGGCTGTTTTATACGGGTTATAGAATGTATGATGCGAAGAGCACCTACTGGCGCAGTGATCTGGATGAGAAATTCCGCAACGAAAACATCAACTTCTGGCACGACTATGTGGAAAATTCCGTCCCCCGAGATGCCGTGGAGGCGGCGCTGTATGATGAAATCCTTCTGGATGCGCATAGCACCAATGCCTTCTTCCGTTATCTTTTAGATCATCACGACACTACCGCCCTCCATTATTGGATGAGCTTGAAATCCAATGATTCCGTGTATGTGAAACAGTTACGATGGAAGCAGTCTGCCTGGTGGTATCCTGAAACAGATGGGGATAACAAATGGAACATGTTCAACGACATGTCCGTAACAGAGTCCGACGATTGTCCTGTTGATTTGAGCATTTTAAAAGTCCGGGAGTTGGACGAGGCGTGCATAAAGCAGTGCCGGCACGCGGAAATCCGGAATCGATACCTCTTGCAGGTGATGCGGAAATATTTCTATACAGAGAACTTTGCGAAATGCATTTCCGTTTGGAAGAAATATGGGGCCAAGGTCCCAGAGAGTGCCCTCCGCACGCAATGTCTGAACTACTATGGCGGGGCTCTCCTGCGCATGGGACGCGAAGCGGAGGCGGCCACCGTGTATGCGGGCATCGGCTATTACAACGTTTACCTGCACTACAACCCGGATGTGCTGCGCAAGGTGTACCAGAAACAGCCTAACTGCAAGGAGTTTGAATTTATGGTGCAGCAGTTCGTCAACCAGTATTTCGACCATCCGAAAAAGAGCAAAGCGGAGGCATTCAACAGTTTGGCTGACGAGATTGTGCGTGCGGGACGGAACCGGAACCCCGCCCTCTGGCGGTCGGCGCAGGCGACAATCGCTTACATCAACCGCGACACCCCAAAGGCTGTGCAGCTATTGGCTGAAGCCGAGAAGATGCGCGGCACCCCCGTCGTGAAGGAGAACATCCGGATGCTGCGACTCATCGTCAACTCCACACGCACCGACATCGACTCCATCTATGAAGCAAAACTATATCCGGACCTAAAATGGCTGGCCCAAAACATCCAAAGAGACTTGTGCGTAAGAGACTCCTGTCTTTCAAATCATCTACATGAGGCCTATTGTTCTTGTAACCAACTTAATGATTATTCTGTTTTATGCGGAGAGGACCCCTATTCTTCTAATCTTGCGTCACACCGTGTAAAAGTCTTACGCCGGGTAATCTTTCTCGGAGCCATGCCTCATTTCAAAAAAATCGGACAAACCTACAAGAGCATCGCCTACCTGAACCTATATGACGTTGTGTTTCGGGAGTCTGAACTCCTCTATTATCTGGACACCACCCGTGTGGGGAATATCATTCGGTATGCACGATTCCTGCAATCGGGTGGCAGAACGCTCATGGAGAAATTCCTCATCCAAAACAACCACAAAAACATAAACTACTTTTATGATTTCATCGGGACCCAATATATGCGAACGGAGCAATACGCCGCTGCACTTCCCTATCTGGAAAAAGTGTCTGAGGATTTTCGTGAAGAGCAACGCATTGCGGAATATCTCACCGCCAAACAGAATCCCTTTGCAGAGGAATGGATCACCAAAAAGGAAAACCAAGGCGTGTATGGGCTTTCCTTCAATCCTATGAAGGAATATGCCAAAAACCCCGGCAAACTGACCTTCTGCCAGCTTATGATCCGACTTCAAAAGGAGATTCAGACGGCCAACACCGCCGAGAAACGGGCCAAGGCCGCTTACGCATACGCCATCGGACTATACCAGAGCAGCATCGGCTATGCCTGGGCCTTGAACCGATATTACACCAGTTCCTGTGACAATCCTTCTGTTCCCGGCGACATTCCCAAATATGCCGACAAATCTCTTAAAGAGCGGCAAAACAAAGTGGAGCAATGGCTGGACAGGGCGATGAAATACAAAAAAGACAAGGTTTTCAGCATGAAATGCAAGATTCCGCACCGCCGTTATCGGAGCCAATTGAAAGAGACCGTCACAGTGAAATATTCGTGGGGAGAGGTGAACGTACAACAATTCAACAAGGAGGTGCGCTCCACCTTCTGCGACCGGTTCGACGACCACAACGGATATTCGAATCCGAATTGGCTCTCCAGTGTTTGGTATTATTGATTTTTATACATTTGCACCCGATTTTTGAAGAGCATGTCCGATTTCCTGACCATCACCAACACCAACGAGTTTGTCCGCTTTTCGGCTGAGAGCCTGGTCTATATTTCCAGTGACGGCAACTATTCGGACATACACACACGCGACGGGGGAAAGCGCACCATCACCGTACAGCTGGGCACCATCGAAGAGCTGATCCACCAGCAGTTCCTCGCCAACGGGGACAATTTCGTACGCATCGGCAAGAGTCTGATTGTGAACCTGCATTTCGTGCACTACATCCACCCGATGAGACGACAGCTCATACTTTCTGACAACCACACCTTCAAGTTCACGTTAGAGGCCTCCAAGGAGGCTTTGCGGAAACTGAAGGATTATCTTGAAAATGCCAACAACAAATGAAACATTTTGATGACATACAAGACGATGAAATCCGCATCATCGGCCGGCAGGAGGTGATACGGAAGCCACTATTCAAGCGGTGGTGGTTCTGGACAGCCGTGGCGGCCATGTGCCTGCTGACGGTCCTCATTCTCGTTTTCCTGCTTTATAACAGCAAACAAACAGCTGATACACCAAAGGATACAGCATCAACCAATGTAGCGGTGGCCCCAACGATTGTGACGGCTGAGCCCGCATATGTGATGATGCGCGACACCGTCATTAACGACGTGCCACTGCGCCTGCTCACACCCGTAAATGCCATCCCAGAGCTCCTCATCGGCATGCCCGACACAATGGACCAATCGCTTATCTTATGCTTCCAAGCCGCCGACATCCGTGCCGACAACCACGACATTGTCGGGGCATTCATCTTCAAAGGAGAACTGTTGTCGCGAGGGGTGGCAAAAAAAGGCTTCTGTTCCATCATTGGCGGAAAAATCCAACTCGGCATGGCAGAGAGCACCCCGCTGTTTGAAGAGGCCATCGACAAAGAGGGTTACTTTTTCCGCCAGTATCCGTTGGTGTACAACGGGCAGATGGTGGACAACAAACCTAAGAACAAGGCGTTGCGCCACGCACTCTGCGAACTCAACGGCCAAATCGTGACCGTGAGCAGCCTTGACAAGGAGTCGTTCCATGATTTCGCACAAGCCGTCGCCGACCTCGGTGTGCAGAATGCCATAGCCCTTACGGGCGGAGCCTCCTACGGCTTTCTCCGGAACGGGAAACATCTCTCCGACAGCGATTCGCTCACAAGTCTTGAATCCTGGAGCAACCTCCAATATTTTGAAGAATACAAAAATCTGAATTTCATTGTCTGGAAATCCTCCGCACAATGACCATTTAAAACGCAGGGCTATCATGCAGAGACGCATGGCAATGCGTCTCTGCAACATTGTCAATTACCTTATTTAATGGTATATAAAGATCTCACCCGGAACGTCGGTTTGCCATCCGTCTCCGCATCATACGCAATATCGATATGCACCGTTTTCGGCACGCCCGGCAGAAGATGGAAATAATTGTCGAAGCAAAATATGTCCTTACCGGAAACTTCCTCTACGAACACACCGTACTGGAACACCGGCGACACAAGCGTAACCTCCGCAAACTCGTCGTAGTCGCCGTAATGGCGCATCTCCCGGCTGATTTCCTGTTTTTTCAGTTCCAAGCGTGCAGGCGGGACGAGGAAGTCCACTTTCTCCGCCAGCACTTTGCCGCCAACCACAAACCGGATATGCAGTACGGCCTGCTCCGGACGAAGACCGTCCAACACCTTCGAATCCATAACAATTCCCTTGCTCATGCCATCCGAAGGAATGGAGATCTTACGCGTTGGCAACTCGATTTTCCGATTCCCATCGGTGGAATACAGGGTGATTTGGAGTTCGCCAGCCACCTCCCGTACGGAATCATTGACCACAAAGATCTCCAGCGCATCACCCTCAAGCAGACGGGTGGCAACGGCCACATTGGCGTAGGCATCGCGCAGACGGTAATGCAGGGCCTTCCAACGGCCCGTAAAGTCGATGCTGCTCCAGGAGGCCACCGGCCAGCAGTCGTTGAGTTGCCAGTAGAGTGTGCCCCGGCAGCGGTCGTGGCGGATGCGGTGCGCATCAATGGCCCGCGTGATGCCGTATGCCTGCACTAACTGGCTCACGTGCGCAAACTCGCCCAAATCGGCCGTGCGTTCGTAACCGAAATACTCCTTCATGGCCTTGCGGATAATCTCCACCCCACGGCCATGTTTCTGATGCTGTCGCATCGTGGCGGAACCTAATGACAGCGCATGCGGGTCGAAGTGGGCACTGTCCTCCACAGTACGCCACGTGGCCATCTCAGGATAGGACTGGAACCCGTACTCGGCCATGAAGCGGCCCGTCTTGTCCCACCATACCTCGAAGGGCAGTTCTCCCCACCACACGCCCCAATAGTGCGAGCATCCGTGCGTTGTACACTCGGGATGTCCCCACCCGAACGTGGGCGACGTGGGAATATAGGGCATATTGGAGGCGTTTTCCCGGACCACATCGGAAATCATTTTTTCGAACAACAAACTATAATTTCCCATCAACTCCTGGTATTGGGGCTCTGTCCAGCCAAGGGCGGCCGGCCAGCCCCAGTCCCCCAAGCCATTGTGCACCTCGTTGTTGCCGTTCCAGAGCGCCAGACAGGGGTGATTGCGCAGACGCACCACCTGTTCCTCCGCCTCACGACGAACATTCTCCAAAAACGTCTTGTCCGCAGGATAGGGATTGCAGGCGAACATGAAATCCTGCCAGACCAACAGCCCAAAGCGGTCGCACGTTCTGTAAAACTCCTCATTCTCATACAGGCCGCCGCCCCAGACGCGAATCATATTCATATTCACATCCTGTGCGGCTTTAAGCAGCTGATAGTAAACATAATCGCCATCAAAGCCAGCCTTGAGAGTGCCCGGATAGGAGGAGGCGGGAATCCAGTTGGCCCCACGCATGAAACAGGGCTTGCCGTTCACCACAAAGGCGAAGCTCTCCCCTATCGAATCCTTTTCACGACGGAGTTCGATGGTGCGCAAACCATGTTCCACGGGAGCTATCGTATGGCTGTTACAATGGTAGTCATCCACTGACACATAGAAATAGTACAAATACGGATCGCCCATGCCGTTGGGCCACCACAGCCGCGGCTGTTTGATGCTTACCGGAATGGAAACCTTGTTAATGCCCTCTTTCAATGTCACACGGCGGGAGGCCTTTGTGATGTTTCCTTCGTAGTTGTCCACGCGGACGCGCACTTTTCGTTTGGCATCCGACACAATCGTCACCTCCACGCTGGTCTCCCACACGCCGTTGGTGTCGAGGGTGGGCTTGGTGTCGCACACATAGACGTCCTCCAGGCGGAAACCGTTCCAGCGGCGCAGGCTCACATCCTTCCAGATGCCGCAGGTATTGAGCCTCGGGCCCCAGTCCCATCCCGACTCATACTGCGCCTTGCGGGTAAAAACACGATTGTCCGGCATACGGTAAGGCAATCGCGAGGCGGCCACGCTGTCGAACGGAGCCGTTGGCAGAAAACGAACAATCAGCTCGTTGTTTTTCTTTTTTAAAATATCTTCCACCGGAAAAACCCATTTCCGAAACATGTTGTTGGCCAAGGTGTCACCATCCGAAGTCGAGAGTTTTTTACCATTAAGTAAAACTTCAGTATATGTATCCAACCCATCGAATATCAACTCCTTATGCGTAAACTGTTTTTCATCGGCGCAATTCTCATCAAAGATGAGCCGGTAGGTCCAGATGCTGTCGGAGACCCATTGCACGGAATCCTCGTTGGTGCCCACGAAGGGGTCGGGAATCAATCCGTTGCGGAGCAGGTCGTCGTGGATATTGCCTGGCACGGTGGCGGGATACCATTGTCCCTTGTACAGAAACTGCCACTCGTTGCGCACGCACCCGTAACGGGAATCCAGCACCATTGTGTCCTCCGTTGACGGTTTGTGGTTCTGACATCCCGCCAACAGGAAAACCACCCACAGGAAAATGCTGAGAGAAAGGGCTTTTCTCATATTTTCAGTAGAGGAATAAATAAATTATCTTATTGCAAGAAACCCTGCTTCTTCAGGGTGTCATGAAGCACTCCGGCAAAATGCTCGTTATCTTGCTTCACATAACGCCGCTGGGTGAAAATCTGTGCCAGATTGGGCAATTGGTTCTCTTCCAACAGTTTTTTAGTCTCTTCCGAAGCCTCTTTTTCCGCATACAGCCGGTCAATAGTTGCCTTGTCATAATCGTGATAGGTTTCGCGATGCACCATCGCCTCCACCGGAAGTTTCTGTGTAAGAGCGGGTTTCTCTTTCGGATAGCCCATCGTAATACAGGCCACCGGCACCACATGGTGGGGGAGCTCCATCACCTCGATGAATTTATCGGCATTATAGGTGATGGTTCCCAACCAGCAGAAGCCCAAACCGAGGGATTCAGCAGCCACGCAGGCGTTTTGGGCGGCAATCAGCGCATCGGTGACGGCCCAATGGTAGCTTTGCAGGTTGCTGTAGGCCTCCGTCTCCGCATCGCGAAATTCGCAATAGCGGTTGAAACGGCGGAAGTCGGCACAGAACGTCAGGATGAGTGGGGCCTGCGTGGCCATCGGCTGGTTGAAATGGAAGGGGGCCATCTTCCGTTTCATCTCATCATCTTCGGTCACGATGATGCTGAACAGCTGCATGTTGCCCATCGTGGAGCCACTGCAGGCGGCTTTCAATATTTGGTTTAAAACAGTTTCATCTACTTTCTGGTCCGTATATTCGCGGACACTCACATGGTGGTAAAGGGTTTCAAGGGTTGGATTCATAATCAATTAATAATTAATAATTAATAGGTTGAGGGATTGGGAATGGGAAGTGGAATTTCCAGCGGCGATGGCTCCAGAGCCAGTATGGCGGGTCGCGGCGGATGGTCTTTTCGAGGAGTTCCACATATTTTTGGGTGATGGCGTACTCGTCCCATTCGGCTGGATTGTCCGCGATGACATGCACATCCACACGATAGTGGCCCATGCGCTCCTTGATCACCTCATAGTAGAGCACGGGGATATTGTATTTGCGGGCGAAATGCTCCGCCCCGAAAATCACGCCAGTAGTCTGGTTAAGAAATTGCGTCACATAACAGCGTTTTTTGCTGTTAGGCGACTGGTCACTGAGCATCATATAAGCGGCTGGAATATGTTGGCTTTCATAATGTTCGAATGTTTCACGCACTGTATCAGCGAAGACCACCTCCGTGCCGTAGCGGGTACGGGCGCGGTTGACGGTCTTCTCAAACCCCTTGTCGGAATTGGGCTTGCCCACCCCCACCCCATGGTGTTCGAACATCTCATCCAACGCTAAGATCATCCATTCCCAGTTGTTGAAATGCGAAGACATCAGAATAACACTTTTGCCCTGCCGGAAATATTGATTTACAAGTTCGGGGTTTGAACAGTGATAGCGGCGTTTCAGGTTGCGGCGGCTCATCACCAGCATCTTGATCATCTCCACGACAATCTGCGACAGATGCCAATAGTAGCGGTTGCGCAGGCGCCGAAGTTCGGAGGCGGATTTCTCCGGAAACGAGTTTTTCAAGTTCTCATCAATAACCTTGCGACGATAGCGAATCACATGATTAAGAACAAGATACAGCGGTCCCGCAAGTACATAGAGCAAACACATCGGCAGCAGTGCCAATGGATAGCAGAACCAGTATATCAGCAAACGAGTGATCATAGCCCAAAAGTCTGTATTTGGTTGGCAAAATCAAGCAGTGTGTCGAAATGGTAGGGGGTAATCTTTTGAATCTCATCAAATTCACCTTCACGGACGGCGCCCACATGCACGGGAATCAGGCCTGCATTTTTAGCAAATAAGATGTCTGAAAGTGTATCGCCGGCCATCACGGAGTGCGAGCGGTCAATGTCGGGGAAATCAGCAAAGGCCCGTTCTGCCATGCCGGGACGAGGTTTCCGACAGGAGCAGTTTTCAGCAGCAAGATGAGGACAGCAATATATCCGGTCGAAGGCGCACCCGTGCTCGCACAGTTCTGCCTGCATACGTGCATGGATAAGTTCAATATCCTCCATCGAGCAAAGCCCCTTCCCCACGCACTGTTGGTTGGTTACCAGCAGCATACGGTCGCACTTCCCGCGCAAAAGACGCAACGCCTCGAACACGCCCTCCTTGAAGACAAAGTCCTCCCACTGCATGACATAGCCGTCCACAATCTGCTCGTTGAGCACGCCGTCACGGTCTAAGAACAAGGCACTTAACGTTATCTCTTCCGGTTTTTCCATACTATTGCCGCAAATACGCTGCAAAGATACACTTTTTGCAGGTCCATTAAAGTATTTTTTATATCTTTGCCGCTGTTCTAAAAAAAACAGATATAATCTATCAATCAATCAATTATAATATGAAAAGAGACGAACAGATTTTCAATCTCATCGAACAGGAGCGTCAACGCCAGACCAACGGCATCGAATTGATCGCTTCCGAGAACTTTGTGAGCCCGCAGGTCATGGAGGCCATGGGTTCCGTGATGACCAACAAGTACGCCGAAGGTCTTCCGGGCAAGCGCTATTATGGCGGCTGCCAGGTGGTGGACCAGAGCGAGCAGATCGCCATCGACCGCGTGAAGCAGCTCTTCGGCTGCGAGTGGGCCAACGTGCAGCCGCACTCCGGCGCACAGGCCAACATGGCCGTGCTTCTCGCCTGCCTGCAACCGGGCGACACCTTCATGGGTCTTGACCTGAACCACGGCGGACACCTCTCCCATGGTTCCCCCGTCAACTCCTCCGGTATCCTCTATCACCAGGTGGCTTACATGGTGGATGAGGCCACGGGCTGCATCAACTATGACACGATGGAAGAAGTGGCTCTCCGCGAGCGTCCGAAGCTGATCATCGGCGGCGCCTCCGCCTACAGCCGCGACTGGGACTGGGCACGGATGCGCAAGATTGCTGACGAGATCGGCGCCATCCTCATGGCTGACATCTCCCACCCTGCCGGTCTTATCGCCAAGGGCTTGCTCAACAACGCCGTGGAGCACTGCCACATCGTGACCACCACCACGCACAAGACCCTCCGCGGACCTCGTGGCGGTCTTATCATGTTGGGTAAGGACTTCGAGAATCCGTGGGGCAAGACCACTCCCAAGGGCGTGGTGAAGATGATGTCACAGCTGCTTGACTCCGCAGTCTTCCCGGGCGTGCAGGGCGGTCCGCTGGAGCACGTCATCGCCGCCAAGGCCGTCGCATTCGGCGAGGCATTGACCGACGAGTACGCTCAATATGTGAAACAGGTGAAACTCAACGCCGCCACCATGGCCGAATCTTTCGTCAAGAGAGGCTACAAGGTGATTTCCAACGGCACTGATAACCACCTGATGCTCATCGACCTCCGTCCGAAGTTCCCGGAACTCACCGGCAAGGTGGCCGAGAACACGCTCGTCAAGGCCGATATCACCATCAACAAGAACATGGTCCCGTTCGATACCCGTTCCGCCTTCCAGACCTCCGGTCTGCGCGTGGGTACGCCTGCCATCACCACCCGTGGTCTCAAAGAGGGTGACATGGACGGCATCGTCGAGATGATCGACAACATCCTCTGCGACGTGGAGAACGAGGAGCTCATCGCCAAGACCCGCAAGCAGGTCAACGACATGATGCACGACAGACCTTTGTTCGCCTGGTAAGCAAACATACGATCCTTTCGTAAAAAGAAGAGACGTGCTATGGCGCGTCTCTTCTTTTTTATCTTAATTTAAAATTTTGTCCGCAATCAGAAAGACAATCTGTTATATATCATAATGGATCTGTTCCTCTTCTGGGATGTTTGTCTTTCGCCTTTCTTGCAAATTCAAAGAGCGACTGGGGCAAGTGACAGTAGCCATCGGGATTCTTGTCGAGATAATCTTGGTGGTACTCCTCCGCGGTGAAGAATCGTTCCAGCGGCTGCTTCTCCACAGCCAACGGTTGGTTGTACTGCAGTTGCTCATCGGCATATACTTTGTCGATTACAGGCAAGTCTTCTGCATCTGTGTAATAAATGCCCGTACGATAGCGTGTCCCCTCATCGTGCCCCTGCTTGTTCAGACTCACAGGATCGATGGCCTTGAAGAACATCTGCAGCAGGAATGCCAGACTCACCACATCGGGATTGTAGCGCACGCGGACGGTTTCTGCATAGCCTGTTTCGTCGGTATAGACCTCCTTGTAGGTCGGGTTTTCCGTATGTCCGTTGGCGAACCCCACTTCAGTTTCCACAACGCCTTCCACTTGCTTGAAGAAGTGTTCCGTTCCCCAGAAACAGCCTCCCGCGAGGTAAATGTCTTTCATTTTTTTGTTCATCATCTATAATTTATTGTTTGGGCTTGATCCCTGTTGTCAATGATTTATATACCATTGGATGTGTTGTCAAGCCGAAGATTTGTGATTTACTCGATTTTCATCACCGGGAACTCGAAATAGGTCCCCGGATAGGGCTCGTCTTTCAGGGTAAAGTGCCACCACTCTTCATCGATGGGTTTGAAGCCGTGGCGCAGCATCGCCGCACGCAGGATCATACGGTTGCGGAACTGCTCTTCGGTGATGGTGCGGCCCGCGGGCGACGGTTTCCCGTCATAAACGCCCGTCTCCGGGTTACCGCCGAAATCGGGATGGCTCTCCTTTCCAAACCAGTCAAAAGTGCCGCCCATATCAACTTCCTTTTCCGTGGCCATGTCGAAAAGGGTGAGGTCAACGGTGGAGCCACGCGTGTGACCGCTCTTCGCTGCAATATACCCTTGATCGAAAAGCAAACTTTTGTCCACTTCAGGGTAGAAATACCGCCGCATCAATGTGTCGGGGATGTCAGCAGCCCAGCGGACGAAATGGTCCACAGCCATCTGCGGACGGTAGGCGTCATAGATCTTCAATCGGTAGCCCATGCGCATCACGTCATCGCTCACAGCCTTAAGACTATCGGCGGCGCGCTTCGTCATCAGGGCTGTTGGTTGCTCGTATCCGTCAATACGCTGACCCACAAAGTTGTAGGTGCTGAAGTAACGGATTTCAAGAATGGCGTCGGGCACCACATCGGTGATATTCACGAACTGACTCGCATCCAGTTCGGGTTTGTCTGTCTGAAGCGGGCGCAGTCCTTCTGTGCGCACCGTTTTCTGTTCACCAGGGATGTTAAAGGTTAGCGTGGCGCCGTCGGTCCGCACATCGAGCGTGACGGGCGCGCCCATCACGAGTGGCAGGTTCACTTTCTCGTGGCCGGCGGGGAAACCGCAAAGCAACGGGATGTGGTATGGTTCGATGTATTGGCGCAGCATCGCCTCCACACTTTCATAGCCGACATCGTTTTCACAATCGGTGAAATCGCCCAAGATGATGCCTTTGCAATGAGCGAGTACACCGCTCATTTTCAGCATGTTGAAGAGGCGGTCGATACTATGGTGCGTTTCATCCACCTCTTCCACAAAAAGAATAATGTCGGAATTGCCGAAAACATCTGCCCGGGTTCCTAACAGCGGAACAAAAGTGGCAAGGTTGCCGCCCACGAGCGTACCTGTGGCGCGGCCCGGGATATTGAGCGGATGAACGGGCAGCTCGTACTGCGGCACCTGGCCCGCAAGCAGGTCGCGCACAAGCGTACACGAGAGGTCTGCGCCTCCCCGGCCGCCGATATTGCAGCCCATGACTCCGTGGATTCCCATCACGCCGGCACTCGCTTCCATATCCAGCAGCGTGGTGACGTCGCTGTAACCGACGATCCACTTGGGCGAGGCCGTCATTTCCTGCAAAGACAAACCTTCCACCAGATGCAAAGTGCCGTAGCCGCCGCGCATACAGACAATGGCTTTGATGTCAGAGTCGTTCAGTGCCCAGCGGAGGTCGGCGAGGCGTTCCTCGGCCGTGCCGGCGTAATGTGTCAGGTGTTTGCGACCCACATTCGGTCCGATGACCGGTTTAAAGCCCCAGCCACGCAGCACCTTGGCCGCCTTACGGGTGCTCTCTTCGGAGCCGTAGTACGATGGCGTGATGAGCGCCACCCTGTCACCGGACTTCAAATAGGCGGGAGCCGTGCATTTGAGGGGTTTCTTTGGGTTTTGCGCTTGAGTGGCAATCGGTTGTAAAACAATGAGGCATAGGGCTATGAGAATATGATGTACCCGAAATTTTCGTCTATTCATGTTTAATTGTTTCAGGGTGCAAAGGTACTATTTTTTAGGTTTTATTTTTCCAAAGCCTCTTTCGCCAATCTCGTAAGCTCATCCGTGTCAATCTTCTCCAGTACCACCCTTTCGGGCTCGAGGTCGAGCAGGAACTGCATGTAGTTGGGCAGGGTGAGCAGGGTTCCGTCCCGTCCGATGTTGTAGTCGCCGAACTTGATGATGTGCTTCACTTGATATTTCTCGGGATGGCTCAACACG
>JAIKYR010000040.1 GCA_024682995.1 Bacteroidales bacterium
GACCCGCAAGATACTAGGCGACCCGGATATCCAGGTCACGGCCACCGTGGTGCGCGTGCCAGTGACGGGCGGCCATTCCGAAGCCGTGAATGTGGAGTTCTATAACGAATTTGAAATCAACGAGGTATATCATCTTCTCAACGACATGCCCGGCGTGGTCGTGCAAGACGACCCGGCCAACAACATCTATCCGATGCCGCTCTTTTCCGAAGACAAGGACGAGGTGTTTGTGGGGCGTGTGCGCCGCGATCTCACCCAGCCCAAGACACTGAACCTGTGGGTGGTAAGCGACAACCTCCGCAAGGGTGCCGCCACCAACGCCATCCAGATAGCCCAACTGATACAACAGAAATACATGCAATAGCCCCATGAAAAAAACACACCGGCGATTCCTGCAATTCCTTTTCCCTCTCATCCTTCTCCTTGTAATAGCCGGGGTGTCTTATTATTTTATTCGAAAGCATTTCCACCAGAATCTCAAAGGGGATGTCGTCTTCGAGCACCCCATGACGGGTATTGACATTTCCTCCTACACGGGAACGGTGGATTTCCGCCGGGCCTCGGAAGACAGCATCCGCTTTGTATATATGCGGGCCACCATGGGTGTGGACGGCATTGACACGCTCATGCCGCGGCATCATCGGGAAGTCACGCTGCAGACCGACCTGCCCGTCGGGTTCTACCATTTCCTGCGCTTCAACGAGGATGGAAGCCGGCAGGCCGACCATTTCTTCGAGGTCATACGCAGCAAGTCCTACGACCTCATGCCCGTGGTGGATGTGGAGGATTGGAACAACCCGTCGGACAAGAGCACCCAGCAGCGCATCCAGGTGATTAAAGACTTCATCCGTCGTTTTGAAGCCATCAGCAAGAATAAGGTGATGATTTACACAAACTTGGACGGATACAGAAAATACATCCAGAATAAATTTTCCAAGAATCCACTTTGGATCTGCTCTCTGAACGGGCAGCCGAATATCGGGCAGCCCTACCTTTTCTGGCAGTACCAGCACAATGCGCGTTTCCCATGGGCCAAAGGTGATGTGGATCTGAACACCTTCCACGGCACAGAACAGATGCTGGCCTTCCTGACCGTCATGGTGCAGTCGCGGAACATCGACACGGCCTTGCGGCGAACCCTCAACATCCTTTGCGACACGGCGAACGGCCTTAACGTCTTCTACCCGCAATACGACTGCATTGACCTCGTGTGCGGCACGATGCCTACCGCCGAGGATTCCAACGTCATCTTCTGTGCGGAGGCGGCGTTCACGGGTGAAGAACTTCGTGTGTTCCAGCATCAGAACATCGCCGGCGACCACGTGTCGGGCGGCACATTCTACAAAGGATATGTGTGCGACAAGAACACAGGATGCTTCGTCTGGTACGACCGGCAGCCGCACTTCCTGACCGCCAATATCGACAACGCCATGCAGCTGGCAGCCCGCCGCGGCGGCATGGGATTCTGCCAGGTCTGCATCATCCACAAGGGCAAAACACGGCCGTTATGGCGCAAAAACGACAACTACTATCGGGCTTTATGCCTGAAAGACGGTAAGGTGTGCATCGCCGACTCGCAGGAGAAAATCCCGTACGCCCAGTTTGTCAAGCAGTTAGAGAAATATGGCGTGCAGGAGGCCCTCTATATGGACATGGGGCCCGGCTGGAACCATTCCTGGTATCGTGACAACCACAACCATGTGCATGAGCTGTTCCCGCACACGCATAATTTCACCACCAATTGGATTGTCTTCAAAAAAATGTAGGATGCTCTTTCGAAATCATCCCTTCGAAAGTCAAGACTACTGTTTCAAGACCGTTTTCGTTACAGAGCCCTTGTCGGTCAAAATATGTACCAAATAAGTGCCGGCAGGGAAATTTTCAATGTTGATGTCCGTCGTTTGTCCATCTACAGCCAAGTCCCGCAAGAGCCTGCCCTGCAAGTCATATACACGTACCTCCCTCATGCGGGCACTCCCCGAACGGACGGAGAATTTTCCGCCATTGGGGTTGGGATAGAGCGTCACGTCACCGGCATACGAACTTATACCCACGTTGTTGCCAAAGTAAAGTGTTTTCTCCACCCAGTCGCGTTGACCCGTTTCCGGATCTTCCACCTCCAACTTCACACGGATGCTGTCATAATGGTCAGGCGTGGGCAGAGATAATGTCGGATTGTGATCATTCTGAGCGAACAGAGTCCATGCACTCCCCTCATTTTTCCACGACCATCGCAGATTGTTTGCAGGTACAACAACAGTATCCGAAGGCACGAAAATAGGCCCAGCACTAAACCCAGGAGTTATTTTTCTGAAAACACTCAGGTCTGCAAACCGGAACACGGTCATCTGATCGGAATCCTGCTGTGCAACAGAGAAGTCTGCCGTGATTTCCGGCAAATACGTCCGTATCTCAAACACAAACGGCACACCCGTCTGCGACTCCATCTCGCAGCGGTAGTATGGCATCAGCTGATTACGGGGAATCTTTACCCTGTAAAGGTTATTCGTAGTGATATGAGCTTCCATATCATTATTCAGCCCATGATACCAGCGGTA
>JAIKYR010000043.1 GCA_024682995.1 Bacteroidales bacterium
CTATTGTTTAATTTAAATTCATACTTATGAAAAAAACTATTTTATTAGGAGCCATTTTGGTCCTCGGATTGTTTTTCGTATCCTGCGAAAAAGAGGGCCAGTACACCCCGAAGAACAAAATCGACAGAATCAGTTACTCATCAAGTACCACCTTTCAGATGTACTTGAACGACGTCTGGAATGATGTGGGTACCAGCACTGTTTCCAAGTATGTCAGTGAAATATGGAACTGGGATGGCAAAATGCTGAAAAGCATCACCCACTATAACGATAAAGGGGAATTGATGTACACTGAAAATTACGAATACGACGGCAAACGTCTTGTGTCCGTTTCTTGGGGCACCGCCGGACGTTATACCATCTCCTACGATAAAGGCAAAATCTCCACCATCGACGGCTATAACGGCACCGAGAAAATGATCACTTATGTGTTCTCCCATGAAAATGGTAAAGTGACCAAGATTGCCATCACAGACTATGATGCCAAGAAAGCCGCTGTCAACCCTCTGCCCACCAACATCCTCCGCTTCTTCATCCCGAATGCCAACATCCAGTCCCTGAAAGAAATGATGAAATCCATCCAATCCGACCCCAACACGAAGGAGATTGAATCATACGACATCAATTTTGAGTGGACTGGCAACAACATCAGCAAAATGACCATGCTGAGAGGTGCTTCCACCACCACCGCCAATTACACGTATGATAACAAAACCAATCCGTTCTACGGCCTGTTTGACATTAGTGAGTATAGTTATATTCAAATCATGTCCAAAAACAATGTCACCCGCCTGGTTGCCGAAAACTCCAACAACGTGCATGAGGAACGCGATTACATATACACCTATGAGAAAGACCTCCCCACTATGCAAACTTGCTCTTACAAGCAACCCGTAGAGGGTGACATCTACCGTAATTCCATATCCGAAATCTACACTTATGAGTATAAAAAATAGAATCACCCTCCCATAAACGAAAAGGCAGCCCTGTTTAGGACTGCCTTTTTTAGTATCAAAAAACAGGAAAACTCACGCCCCGGCGAGCAGCCAAAACATCGCTATGCCCAAGTAGTTGCCCACGGCGTACCCCAACAGTCCGATGGCGATGCCCGGCAGGATGACATCCTTGTTCTTCAGCACGGCAGCCACCATCGGTACAAAAGGCGGCGAATTGATGAACGCAATGGAAGCGGCCAGCGTCAGGTCGCCATCCACCTTAAACAGTTTGGCGAGCAACATTTGTAACGCCAGCGATCCGAACACCGCAAATCCGATATAATAGAGAACAAACAGGTAGCGCGACAATTCCAGGTCATGTACATTCACCATCATGGCCACCGCCAGACAGAACACATAAACGAAATACAAGCCCATATCGAAGGTACCTTCCAATTTTCTCATAGGTTTCCAAAAAGAAACAGCTATGGATAAAGTAGTTATGACTATAATGATGACGGCAACGTTGTTTTTTATCGGCAACAACAGTGAAACGGCATACGCCACCGCGGCAATCAGGATGGCGACGCCGACACCTGCTGCACGGTTAAGCAGTAATTCCGGCCAAGTTTTTTTTTCAGATTCCCTGATTCCAACATTGTCGTTTCCCACATAATTATCATCCTTCTTTTTTCCAAAGACTTTTCTTATTATTATATTTCCAAAAAACACTATAACAATAAGATACAGCCCCGTAATAATCAGATCGTAGCCAGAGACAAGCAGAAACAGATGCTGCGGCAGCGACACGGCCTTGGATACGGGTGCCAGATTGGGGATGCCGCCGATGTAGATGCCTGTCATCACGGCACTGATTTTCGCGAAATCCGTCCCCTCTACCCCAGATGCCATCGCTTGTCCCCGGAACAGGAAGAAACCCGCCACCGTGACAGCCAGCACACTGAATAGCCCGATGAAAAAGGCCTTCAGCGCCATCTTCGCCGACAGCGATTTGTAATCACAACCCAGCAGCATGAGGGGGATGGTGAGCAGCACCACCCCATTGGAGACTTGGGAGCAGATGTTCGTCGCATTCACTCCCAGCCATCCGCAATTGCCCACGACCAACCCAATGACATACAAAATCACCATTGGACTGATCTTCTCAATGATGGGCCAGCGTCGAGCCAGCAACATCAGCACAAGAGGGTTACCGAAAAGGAATAGTATAGTGAGCATAACAATAAGCATTGCTTGGGTCTTCAGAAAACGGCAGCAAAAGTACAAAAACCGCATCACTTTTATTCCAAAATTTTAATACTTTTGCCGTCCTGTTTTATATTAGAAAATCTCACCCTATATTTAGCTTCTAACTGTTAATGAAATATAGAAAACCAACATCCACTCTGTTACTCACTTTGCTTTTCCTAATGGGTTTTCTGACGATTGGCGCGCAAACCCGATGCGACTCCGTGTTGCTCACCCCTGACGCCACCATATCGGTCGGGCAGAGTGTTCTCCTTCAAGCGCACAACCTGTTCGATTACCAGTGGCTGCCGGCATCCGCCTTCAACGACCCCACCGACAGTGTACAAACAGTCTCCCCTACCACCACCTCAACCTATCACATCACCGGGCATTACATATCCGACAACGTAGTCACCAACGGCAATTTCGAGAGTGGCAATACCGGGTTCGTCACTGACTATAACTACTCAAACACCGTCTCCTCCTACGGTTGGGGCACTGCCATCATCGGCAATTCAAATTCCTACACCATCAACACAAGCTCCGCCAACGTCCATTCCCATTTTGCCACCTACAACTGCACCGACCACACCTCCGGTTCCGGACAGTGCATGTTTGTCAACGGTTCCGGCACGCCCAACACCTGTGTTTGGCAGCAGACCATTCAGACAACCCCGAACACAGATTACATCTTCATAGCCTGGGTGGCCACCCTGTCATCCAACCCGACTTCCAGTGGAAGTGCCCGAGCGAGTCTCCAGTTCAGCATCAACGGACAGTCCATTGGATCCACCTTTAACTCGCCACCGCAAACCGCCACATGGGAACGCTTCTATCAACCCTGGAACAGCGGGAACAACACACAGGCGATTATCAAAATCATCAACCAAAACACGGAAGAGGGCGGCGGCAACGATTTCGCCCTTGACGACATCAGTTTCTCGCCACTGTATCCCTGCACCGACTCGGTGACGGTGACTGTGGAAATCCCCTTGGACGCCGTGGACGACCAGGTGGCAGCCTGCCGAGGAACCTCGCTGACCATGCGTCCATTGGACAATGACATCATTGACAATTGGTGCGGTACAGTGCAGCCCGAAATCATTCAGCAGCCCGCACACGCCAACGCCCAAGTGAGCAACACCGACATCACCATCAACTTCGACCCCACTTTCACTGGCACTGAAACCATGAAATACAGGATTTGCTGTGGCGGGAAATGCGACACGGCCGAAATAACCCTCGTCACATCGGGCAAAAACGGAGAAATGTTCGAACAAGCCTGCGACCGCTATACCTGGAACGGACAGACCTATTCCCAATCGGGAGCCTATACCCATCGCTACATCTCCGCCGACGGTTGCGACAGCATCGTCACCCTCTACCTCACCATCGACGACTGTTCCATACCTGTGCATCTGCCCTCCGCCATCTCTCCCAGCATATCCGACGGGCACAACGACCGTCTCTCGCTGCCCGACATCGTGAAACCGCAGATGATGGAGTTCAAAATCCGCATATTCGACCGATGGGGAAACCTTGTGTTCTATTCAGAAGACAAAGACTTTGTGTGGGACGGCACGCGCAACGGCAAGCTGCTGCCCAACAGCGTATATATCTACGACTTGCGTTACAAAACCGAAACGGACAGCGAGCCGGTTGTGCTCCAAGGGACCATCACCGTACTCTGACAGCCCATTCCGGCGTCCTCGTTACCGGTCGGGCAGTCCTGCGTGCCGGTTGGCACGGCGCTCCGTGTAAAAATCGTAATAATTGCTTCCTTCTTTTTTGAAAGCCAGATGCAGGATGGAGGGTATGCCGATAATGAGCAGGTAGAGCGGCCCGAACAATTTGGAATCCACGGTGTGTCCGTCCATCTCATGGCGGATAGTGTGTGCGTTGTGCGCATATTCGGGATGAAAGAAGGCGAAACTGCCCAGCGAGATGCCGCTGGCGTTCTTCGGGAAGCGTTTTCCGGCGAAGCCGATGCAATAGTGACGGTAATCCACAAAGGTCAACCGCCCCAGAAAGGGCATGACGAGCAGCGCCACCAGATTCTGCGGCAGCTGCCATAGAAACAACAGTGCGAACATAAGACTGTTACAGAACATCACTTTCATGCGGCAAAAGTAATCATTTTGCTAATGCAGACCAAACAATCTGCATGAAAATGCTATATTTGCAACGTTTAATCTTAACGCTGATCTTGAATCATTTTATAATATAACTCCCTTAATTTCACCCCATATGAACATCAAACGCTTTTCATTTGGAAACATCATTTTTGTCTTTTTTTTATTAATTGTCTGCTGTCAGGTTTCAAACGCCCAGAACACCATAGAGTTGCTGTTTACAGGCGTTGACCAGCACAATAATTATGTGAAAATCAACAGCATAGCCATTGAAAACCTGACACGAGGCTGGTCGGAGACTATCCTGTTTCCAGACACCGTCTTCACCCTGGAAATGGGCGTTGGTGTGGAGGATTACCGGCAGGAGGGGACCATGCAAGTGATGCCCAACCCCTTTGACGGGAGGACACGGGTCAACATTCCATCTTTCCAAAATGAAACTGTAACGATGTTTTTGGCTGATATTAACGGGAAAAAATGTGCCACATTTACCGGGGTTCTCACCCGTGGGGACAACATCTTCGAGATCTCCCTAACCACTCCTCAAGTGTATGTGCTGTCGGTCATCACTCCGTCCGGCACCCGCAGTTTGAAGATGGTCAACAGAGGTCATGCGGGCACAGACCGAATCAGAGCGGAAAGCAACACAGGGAAGTCGGCAAAGGTGGATTTGAAAAGCACCTCCACCCATGACTTTGAATTGGGTGACGAGATGCGATATACCGGCCACACCTCTGTGAACGGGATCACGCTGCAGAGCAGTGTGGTGACCCAAACCCAATATATAAGCGAGAATATCACATTAGTGTTCGATGTCGCATCCGGAAGCACCCATGTAACTACCGACTCCATTCAGCTCCACAGCGACGGGACCCTGAGTTGCTATGGTTCGGTGCAGTCCGGCCAGCCCATACTTGACCGGGGGTTCTGTTATAGCACAGCACACTACCCTACCATTGACGATTACCGTATTCAAAGCGGCACCGGCACAGGAGCATTTAACAGCACGATTACCGACTTGGACCCCTCCCTAATCTGGCACATCAGAGCATACGCCACCACCGCCGCCACTACAATCTATGGTGCCGAATACACCCTTATGGTAAAAATCAATTACACCAACACAGATACCATGTTCATTCCGGATGGAGTAGCTTGCGATGGCAACTGCGGTCGAAACTCTTATATCAACATCACAAATCAACCGGCCGGAAGTACAATCCAAAGCATCGAAGACATCCGTTATTTCCGCCTCAAAATGGAACACTCCTGGATTGGCGACCTCTGGATTTCTTTATCCTGCCCGAACCAACAAAGCGTGACAATACTGAAAAAAAACGCGTCTAGCATTAACGGTAACTGTGCCTCAGCCATACCTGCAACCGCACTGGGGTGGAGCACAACCGATGCTTCACATGCACATTTTGGTTTGTACTACGAACCCGACGGATATGGGCATTGCAACGGTGATGGAAGCCCAATCGGTGAATGTTGGAACTACTGCTGGTCAAATGCAGCCACCCAAGGCTACCAATATGCCTGTGGACAGGGTCTCGTGTATGAAAGCTGCAACCACCTGGACAACGTTGACAACCCCCATGGTGGTGCATCTGGTTCATCTTCTTCTAATTACGTTGATTCCACCAATATGGCCACTATGACCAACGTGTATCATCCCGACGAATCTTTCGCCAACCTCATAGGGTGTCCCCTCAACGGCATCTGGAGCATTCAAGTGGTTGATGCATGGGCCAGCGACAACGGCTACATCTGCGAATGGGAATTGGCCCTGAATCCAAATACTCCCGTATTCCTCTCCGAAACAGAAGTGTCGGAAACACCCTGTCCGCAGGCGGCGTCCGTCACCGATTATGATGGCAACGTGTATGGCACGGTGGCCATTGGCAGTCAATGCTGGATGCGGGAGAACCTGCGCACCACCCACACCGCCAGCGGCACCGCCATCATCCCCGGCAATGGGACAGATGCGGGCACAGCACACTACTATCTGCCATCCGCATCCGACAGCAGCGGCATCTACGGACACCTATACAATTGGAAGGCCGCCGAAAACGTATGCCCTGATGGCTGGCATCTGCCCTCCGACTCGGAATGGGCCCAACTGACGGACTTCCTTGGCAGTCTGGACACCTGCGTGTGCGGAGACAACCCGAACAATGTCGCAAGAGCCATGGCCAGTGACACTTTCTGGTCTCCTTCCAGCACCCCTTGCGCCGTGGGATCAGACCTTTCTCTGAACAACATCAGCAATTTCTCCACCCTGCCTGTAGGCTATACCAATGGCACACCCACTGCATTCGGGACAACAGCCCGATTCTGGACTGCCACCTCCTACAACAATGACTACGCTTATTACCGTTCCCTGTACCACGACAACGGATTTGTGGAGCGCAACCCGTATGGAGACAAAGCCCACGGCATGTCCGTACGATGCATCCTGGCAAAAACGCCGAAGGTGACCACCGCCGCCGTGACCAATGTGACAGACTCCACGGCCGTATGCGGTGGTGAGGTGACCAGCATCGGAGGCGCACCCATGACGGAAAGGGGCCTTTGCTGGAGCACCCATGCGTATCCGACTATAGGAGACAATCTTGTCGCTTGCGGGGCCGGGTTAGGGACTTTCACCGGACAAATGACAGGGCTGATCCCCGGCACCACCTACTATGTGCGGGCGTATGCCACCAATGCGGCAGGAACCGTTTACGGAGCCTCAAGGACCTTCTCCACTCTTACAATCCCCACCGTGACCACCCAAAACGTGGGCAACATCTGGGACAGCACAGCCACTTGCGGCGGAAACATATCCTATGACGGCGGATCACCCGTGACAACCCGAGGCGTCTGTTGGGGTACCGCTCCCAATCCTACCATCGCTGACAACCACACCTCTGACGGTTCCGGCATCGGAACATTCTCAAGCCAGCTGACAGGACTGGTTCCGGGCACAGACTACAACGTGCGAGCTTATGCCATCAATAGCATTGGCATAGCCTATGGAGAACAAAAATCCTTCACCACGAAATCCGCACCCACCATAACCCTAAATCAAGCCACCAACATCCTGAGCCTTACAGCTTCCTGCACCTATTATATCAATTCCAATGGCCAGATGACAATCACAAACCGCGGTATTTGCTACAGCACAACCCCCAACCCTACCCTAAACGACAGCGTGATTGCAGGTACAGCAAACACGGGCACCCTACAATTGTCAGGCCTGACACCCGGCACCACCTACTACGTAAGAGCCTACGCCACCAATGCCATTGGCACCAGCTATAGTGCCCAGATTTCATTTACCACACAGACTATCCCCACGCTGACGACGGCGGCAGTGAGCGACATCGATTTCTTCACAGCCACGGGCGGCGGCGAAGTGCTGAACACTGGTGTACCTGCCATTACGGCTCGGGGCGTTTGTTGGAACACATCACCCAACCCCACCATCGCTAATAGTCATACCTCCGACAGCACCGGCTTCGGAACATTCGTCAGCCAACTGACGGGTTTGACTATTCACACCACTTATTACGTGCGAGCTTATGCCACCAACAGTTCCGGCACCGGTTACGGCGAACAAGTAACCTTCACCACTTTGAACATTCCGACAGTAACCACCAAAAATGTCACCAACATTTTAGACAGTACAGCCACCTGCGGCGGTTCGCTCACCTCCAATGGTGATGGAACACTGCTGGCCACGGGCATCTGTTGGAGTACGGCTATGAGTCCCACCATCAACGACTTTGTGGCTACAGACACGTCCCTCCAATCCAACTTCACTTGCACCATGACTGGTTTGATTCCAAACACCACGTATTACGTGCGGGCCTTTGCCACCAACGGAGGTGGCACAGCTTATGGTCCACAGCGTAATTTTACTACCAAATCCCTACCTACTATAACCCTTGATTCTGCCACCAACATCACAAGTCACACAGCCTCCTGCACCTATCATGTCACATTTGCAGGCAACATGGCGGTAACCGCAAGGGGAATATGCTACAGCACCACACCGAATCCCACTCTCCAAGACAGCGTAATTGCGGGCACAAGCAGCAATGGAACCATCCAATTGACGGGTCTAACAGCCAGCACCACCTACTATGTGCGGGCTTACGCCACCAACGGAATCGGCACCAGCTACAGCAACCTTATCTCCTTTACCACATTAAGCATTCCCACATTGACGACGGCGGCGGTGACCGACATCGATTTCTTCACAGCCACCAGCGGCGGCGAAGTGCTGAACACCGGCGTACCGGCCATCACGGCCCGAGGTGTTTGCTGGAGCACATCATCCCAACCCACCATTGACGACAACCACACCTCCGACAGTACCGGCTTCGGAGTATTCACGAGCCATCTGACAGGACTGGTTCCCAACACCACATACTATGTGCGTGCATACGCCATCAACAGTGCAGGTATCAATTACGGCAACCAAATTGTCTTTGCCACACCGAGAACACCCACAGTTTCAACCAAAACCATAAACAATATCACAGACAGTTCGGCCACCTGCGGCGGCAATGTCACCTCCAATGGCGGCGCAATGCTATTGGCCACTGGCGTATGCTGGAGCACTTCTCAGAATCCCACCATCAACGATTTTGTTGTCACAGATTCCACCGCTCAACCGAATTTCACCTGTGTGATGACGGGATTGGTCCCCAACACTCAGTATTACGTTCGGGCATTCGCCACAAACGGAGGTGGAACCTCCTATGGCGTACAACGCAGCTTCATCACCAGGGCCATACCTACAATAGCTCTTGACACTATCACCAACATTCAGAGTCTCAGTGCCTCTTGCTCTTATCACCTTGTTTATAACGGCGGCGTGAACGTGTCGGACAGGGGCATTTGCTACAGCACCACCCCCAATCCCACCCTAAACGACAGTGTGATTGCAAGTACTGCAAACACAGGCACCCTACAACTGTCAGGCCTGATTCCCGGAACCACCTACTATGTGCGAGCCTACGCCACCAACAACTTTGGCACCGGCTATAGCAATCAAATCTCTTTCACCACACTAACCATTCCTACGGTAATAACAACCCCAATAAGCGATGTTTCCTTCTTCACAGCCACGGGCGGCGGCGAAGTGCTGGCCACTGGTGTGCCTGCCATCACTGCCCGGGGCGTTTGCTGGAGCACAGAGCCTTATCCCACCATTGCCGACAGCCTCACCTCAGACAGTACCGGCTTCGGAACATTCACAAGTCATCTGACCGGTCTGACACCCGGCACCACCTACCACGTGCGGGCGTACGCCATCAACAACTCCGGCATTAGCTACGGAGAAGATCTGACATTCACCACAGTATCTGTTAAAACCGAATTGATAACACAATACACAGACACCACAGCTCTGGCTGGCGGCTCTTTGACTCCCATCAACGGCAGCACCACGGCAAATTTCGGAGTTTCTGACTGGGGAATATGCTGGAGCACCACACCCAACCCATCCGTGCATAACAATATTATCCTGAGTACAGGCACGTTAACCCACTTCACCTGCAACATGACAAATCTCACCTCTGGCAACGCCTATTGCGTACGGGCTTTTGTCACCATCAATGGAGATACACTGTATGGAAATGAAGTCAGTTTCACCACAAAAGAAGCGGGAATCCAATCCTGCCCGGGAGTTGCTACCGTAACCGATATTGACGGCAACACTTATAACACAGTGAAAATTGGCGATCAGTGCTGGACGAAGGAGAATATGCGCGCCACCCGTTATTCAGACGGCATATCCATTCCCTTGGGGAACACTTCCAGTGGTACCCCATATCACCGTTATTATCCAAATGACTCTATAATCAATGTACCTGTCTATGGATATATGTACGACTGGCCTACAACGATGCACGGTGGAATCAGCACCAATGCAACCCCCATTCAAGGGGTATGTCCCAATGGATGGCATGTACCAAGCCATGCGGAATGGTCATCTATGGAACAATATGTAAGTAACCATAACACCTTCACATGCAACAACAGCACACCCTGTACCGCTAAAGCTCTCGCCTCGAAAAGAGGATGGATTGGCTGTTGGTTCTGCACATCCGAAGAAAACAACACATCGGGTTTCTCCGCCTTCCCTGCAGGCATTGACAATAGAGTATTCGGCGAAAGCGCCTATTTTTGGACTTCTTCGAGTGATGAATATGGATGGGAAGCACGCTGTCACTATATCTACTATGAGAGTTGTAGCATAGATAATTTCACCAATAACACAAATTATGGACGCTCTGTCCGATGCATTTATGGTACAGGATATAATATACCTGTCGTGAAAACCGCATCCGTTTCCAGTCTCGGCTATAGCAGTGTGGCCTGTGGTGGGGAAATCACCTCCAACGGTGGCGCAAGCGTAACCCAACGTGGTGTATGCTGGAGCACCCAACCGAATCCGAGTATTGATTTCAATAATAACATTACTGTAAACGGCAACGGATCCGGCTCATTTAGCAGCAATGTCACCGGTTTAACTCCTGGCACCACCTATTATATGCGAGCATACGCCACCAACAGTGCCGGCACCGCTTATGGACAGCAAGTCACATTTACCACACTGAATATACCTGTAATCACCACCAAACCCGTGACCAACATACTGGACAGTACCGCTGTTTGCGGCGGCGTCATCACCTTTGTCGGCGACGGTCCCATTATGGCCAAAGGCGTATGCTGGAAAACTTCCGTGAATCCGACGGTTAATGACCATATTACCACAGACACCTCTGCGCAAGCCGACTTCAACTGTCTGCTGACGGAGCTCACACCCGGCACCCGCTATTATGTCCGGGCTTTCGCCACAAACGCTGGTGGAACCGTTTACGGGGCCCAAGAAAGTTTCTACACTTCAGATGTAAAACCAACCGTTTCCACCGATATGGTGTATGACATCACCACCAATTCTGCTATCGGTGGCGGCCACATCGTTTCCACAGGTCTGTCCAACATCACGGCACAAGGTGTATGCTGGAGCACATCCTCAAATCCAACTATTGCCGACAACCACACATCCGACAGCATCGGCACCAGTGTTTTCTCAAGCAACATCACAGGGCTTGTCACAGGCACCTTGTACCATATCCGTGCCTACGCCACCAACAGTTCGGGTACTGGCTATGGAGAAGATGTGGCTTTTTTCACTTTAGGAAATCCTTCACAAGACAACCAGCCCTGCCCCAACACACCTACTTTGACCGACTTTGACGGCAACACCTATAACACGGTGAAGATTGGGCAACAGTGCTGGATGAAGGAGAACCTGCGAACCACCCATTACGCGAACGGCACAGCTATCCCTTCCGGCACCACGAGCAGTACTACAAGCCCATATTATTATTACAACTCATCTTCTGGCATTGCTTTGGCTCAACGCGGCTATTTGTATAATTGGGCTGCTGCCATGCACGGTGAAAACTCCTCCGATGCCATTCCTTCCGGCGTTCAGGGAATCTGTCCCACAGGATGGCACTTGCCTTCCTCCAGCGAATGGAGACAACTCAACACCTATGTAGGTGCCCAAAGCCAATACCTTTGCAACGGCAATTCCAGATACATAGCCAAGGCGTTGGCCTCCACCACGGGATGGAACGAACATTACGATGATTGCACAGTGGGCAACATCCTTATGAACAACAATGCCACTGGATTCTCTGCCATGCCTGTCGGATACTATACGTCTAATGGGAATCACAGCGTCGGCATCTTTACTGCCTTCTGGTCCTCCACCAACAGTTCTTCAGATTATACAAATATTCTCTCAATGAGTTCAATGTCACCGTATTCGGCCATAGGAACTGACAGGTCTGACTACTATTATTCTGTCCGCTGCCTGCAAAATGGAAGTATCAGTGGCCTGACAATTCCCACAATCACGACCAATAGTGTGAGCAACGTGATACCCACCTCTGCCCAATGTGGTGGTGATGTAATCTGCCATGACGAAGTGCCCATCACCGCCAAAGGTATCTGTTGGAGTACGGCGCACAATCCGACAACAGATGACAACCACACGTCTGATGGCAGTGGAGCAGGAAGTTTTGGCAGCAGTATGACAGGACTGACTCCCGGTGTCACATACTACGTGCGAGCATACGCCGTGAGCGATGCCCTCACCGCCTACGGCAATGAAATCTCCTTCACCACGCTGGCAGACGGAATACCCTGCGTGGGTGTTGAAACCGTTACCGACATTGACAGCAACGTTTACAATACGGTTCAGATTGGCCAACAATGTTGGATGAAGGAAAATCTACGCACGACACACTATCCTGATGGAGAACTGATACCCATAGGTGGCACTTCACAAGACATGTATCCCACCCGTTATGCACCAGACAACAACATTGCCAACGTACCTGCATACGGATACCTTTACAGTTGGTCAGCAACCATGCATGGGGCCGCTTCCAGCAACTCAAACCCCAGTGGTGTGCAAGGAATCTGTCCCGATGGCTGGCATGTCCCAAGTCATGCGGAATGGCTCCAGCTTTTCAACTATGTTAGCAATCAAAGCGGTTATATGTGTTCAAAAAACAATGGGTCGTCATCTTATGCTAAAGCATTGGCAGCCCCGACAGGATGGTTGGATTATGACTACAATACGGACACTTGGCCTGACGCATGCAGCCCCGGATGGCGGCAACAGGGAAGCAACAACGCCACCGGCTTCTCCGCCATGCCCGCCGGATACCACCAAATGCATATTTACGGTTCTTTTGGCCGATTTGGTAACTATTGGAGTTCAACCCAAAGTAGTGCCAACCAATGTCATGCCTATTTCTGGGGGTGGAGTTTGGATACGGTATGCATAACCACATTCACCTTTTTTGACTCGCTTGGCGTCTCTCGTAGTTCGTCTGTTCGCTGTATCCGCAATGCGAATTGGCTGCCTTCTGTTTCAACAAATCCCGTATCATGCAACACCAGCAACAAGGCTTTCATCAGTGGAAACATCTCAAACGAAGGATCAGCATCTGTCACTGCAAGAGGTGTTTGCTGGAGCACCTCCCACAACCCCACCATTTCCGACAGTCACACCAGTGATGGTACTGGCACTGGCTCTTTCAGCACTACAATCACCGGACTACAGCCTTCCACCACCTATTATGCAAGGGCGTATGCCACCAACCATTACGGCACTGAATATGGTGATGAGATGAGTTTCACTACTCTTGCTTCCACCAATACGATTCCGGACGGCCAGCCCTGCCCATGCTCGGCTACCGTCACCGACATTGACAGTAACACATACAACACGGTGAAGATAGGCAATCAATGCTGGATGAAAGAGAATCTGCGTGTTTTGCACTACGCTAATGGGGAAAACATCCCCACTGGGACCCAAGGAAGCTATACCGTTTCCTATTATTACGATTATCCTTCTGGTTTTGCATTGGAGGATCGCGGATATCTGTACAACTGGGCAGCGGTAATGCACGGTGTAAACAGCAGCACGGCAAATCCCAGCGGCGTACAAGGTGTCTGTCCAACCGGCTGGCATGTGCCAAGTGAGGCAGAATGGGATCAACTCACCAGTTACATGGGCCAAGGCCAATATGCATGCGGAAATTCCAGTTTGTATTTTGCAAAAGCCTTGGCTACCACCACAGGATGGAACACCAGCACTGTCACCTGTGCGGTAGGCAACACCCCCAGCACGAATAACGCTTCAGGCTTCTCTGCATTCCCAGCAGGTCTTTGGTATAATGGAAGCACATCCAACACATCCGTTTTTGCCACATTCTGGACTTCTACAGAGGATGACAACAATCAAGCAAAGAGAAAAATTTTACTGAATTCAAGTGTCAGCATGAGCGGTGGAGGCATCCACGACAAAAGATACGGCATGTCCGTCCGTTGCCTGCAAGACTAGAACCGGCCCAGAAAGGGCATCACGAGTAGAGCCACCAGATTCTGCGGCAGCTGCCAAAGGAACAATAACGCGAATATAAGACTGTTGCGGAGCATCATCAATTCATCTTGCCTAATCGTATGCCAACTTTGACATAGCCGAAATGCAGATTGTTCTTTCGGCTAGCATGAAAAAGGGTATATCCCGCACTTACCGTAGCCCTTTGATACTCAAGGCCAAACCCCGCTTGTAATCGAAAGACAGTCATGGGGAAAAGATTATAATACTGGCCCTGATAATACACCAATCCCCCAAAACGAGTTATGAAATCCGCTCCCAATGCCACCTCCATATAAGGATGGAATGCATTTTGTGAGGGAAAGAAGCCCCGAAGGTCCAACACAAGCGGGAAATTGGCCACATCAAAACCGGCATATCCGGCAGCGGGCGCTAAAAACAGAGCATCTATGCCAGACCCGATTCCAATAAAAAACTTATCCCAACAACGGAATCCAAGCGCAACATTCAGCATTGGTCCGGCCTCCTCCTTCGTAAACAAACAGCCTCCCTCTATATAGGTCTGAAATATAACCTTGTTCACCAAATCATTTCCAGGTCTGTATTTGGGTTTGAGCATATATGATTCCGTCACAGCATCATTATACACCTCTTTTGTCCCATTAGCATATTTTATATAAAAAACATCTTTCTTGGCAATCTGATACGAGGGGCCCTCCAAATTGTCCCATTTCTTATAAGTAATCTCATCAATGCCGACAATAAGGACCTTAGCTTGTATTTCCTCCGCATTGAGCAGGACAATGACATCCTGGGCAAAAGAGGCGGAAAAGCAGGCAAAGAGAATGGCAAGTGTCAATATTATGCGATTCATGCAGATTGTTTTTTCGGCAAAAATACACTTTTTTCAAACACTCTTCCCCTCTGCCAAAATGTCAGCGTTTTCCACCCGATTCTTTTTTTGGCACAATTGTTGTAACAATGTCCTCGCCGTTTTTGGACCAACGCAGGTTCAGAGGCGGGTAACAAACTGAAATAATAACAATTAAATAAAATTATCATGGGAAAAATTATCGGAATTGACTTAGGAACTACAAACTCTTGCGTTGCCGTCATGGAAGGCAACGAAGCCACTGTCATCCCCAACAGCGAAGGCAGACGGACCACGCCGTCCATCGTGGCTTTCGTGGGTGACAACGAACGTAAAATCGGTGATCCTGCCAAACGTCAGGCCATCACCAACCCCACCAAGACCATCTTCTCCATCAAGCGTTTCATGGGCGAGACCTACGACCGCGTCACGAAGGAGATTGAGCGCGTGCCCTACACCGTGGAACGCGCGGCCAACAACATGCCGAAGGTGAAAATCGACGACCGCGGCTACACCGCTCAAGAGATTTCCGCCATGATTCTTCAAAAGATGAAGAAAACGGCTGAAGACTATCTCGGCCAAGAAGTTACGGAAGCCGTCATCACGGTGCCGGCCTACTTCAGCGACTCGCAGCGTCAGGCCACCAAGGAGGCCGGTGAGATTGCCGGTCTCACGGTGAAGCGTATCATCAACGAGCCTACCGCAGCCGCATTGGCCTACGGTCTGGACAAGAAGAAATCCGACTCCAAAGTGGCCGTGTTCGACCTCGGCGGCGGCACCTTCGATATCTCCATCCTCGAGCTGGGCGACGGCGTATTCGAAGTGAAGTCCACCAACGGCGACACGCACCTCGGCGGCGACGACTTCGACCATAAGATCATCGACTGGCTGGCCAACGAGTTCATGAAAGACTACAACGTGGATTTGCGTAAGGACGCCATGGCCCTGCAACGTCTGAAAGAGGCTGCCGAGAAGGCCAAGATCGAGCTTTCCAGCTCCAACTCCACGGAAATCAACCTGCCGTACATCATGCCCATTGACGGCGTACCGCAACACCTGGTGCGCACGCTCACCCGTGCCCAGTTCGAACAGCTGTGCGACGACCTGATCCGCGCCACCATCGAGCCGTGCAAGAAGGCTCTGGCCGACGCCGGCTACACCACCTCCGATATTGACGAGGTGATCCTCGTGGGCGGCTCCACCCGTATCCCGGCCATCCAGGAAATCGTGGAAAAATTCTTCGGCAAGACCCCGTCCAAGGGTGTCAACCCCGATGAAGTAGTGGCCATCGGTGCTGCTATCCAAGGCGGTGTGCTCACCGGTGAGGTGAAGGACATCCTCCTGCTGGATGTGACCCCGCTGTCCCTCGGTTTGGAAACCCTCGGCGGCGTGATGACCAAACTCATCGAAAGCAACACCACCATCCCGACCAAGAAGACGGAGACGTTCACCACGGCCGTTGATAACCAGACCTCTGTGGAAATCCACGTGCTGCAAGGCGAACGTCCGATGGCAGCCCAGAACAAGAGCATCGGCCGCTTCCACCTGGACGGCATCCCGGCCGCACAACGCGGCGTGCCGCAAATCGAAGTCACCTTCGACATCGACACCAACGGCATCCTCAGTGTGACAGCCAAAGACAAAGCCTCCGGCAAGGAACAGAAGATCCGCATCGAAGCCTCTTCCGGCCTCTCCGATGACGAAATCAAACGGATGAAGGCCGAGGCCGAAGCCAACGCCGATGCCGACAAAAAAGCCAAGGAGGAAATCGACAAGCTGAACGCCGCCGACAGCCTGGTGTTCCAGACCGAAAAGCAGCTCAAGGAGTTCGGCGACAAGGTGCCCGCTGACGACAAGGCCAAGATTGAGGCTGCGGCAGCCAAGCTGAGAACCGCACACGACAACAAGGATTTCGCCGCCATTGACGCCGCCACGGCTGAGTTGCAGGGCGCTTGGCAGGCCGCTTCCGCCAAGATGTACCAACAGGGCGGTGCCCAACAGCCCGGCGCCGACTTCAACGCCGGTGGATTCAACCAGCAGGCTGGCCAACAAGGTCCGCAGGGTGGTACCCACAACGGCAACGACGGAGAAGTCCAAGACGTTGATTTCGAGGAGGTCCATTAGAAATCACACTGTATAGACGCCATGAATCGCGTCTATACAAAACACCCCAACGGGTGCCGCTAAAAACGGTGCCCGTTTTTTTTTTAAACAATGACATAGAAGTTGACCTATCATTATCCTTATGGCATCGCAGGATGTCAATTATCATAGCTGAATGATTTGTTCTTCACCTATGATTGAGCGGGTGTCAGCAACGATCCATTGTCCGCACATCCGTGCGGGCATCTTAAAACTCCCCTTCTGTTGCAGAAGGGGAGTTGACTTCGTGCGGCACCAAGGTGCCACAAGCATTATTAACAATGGAAAAATGTCGCCATAATCTTCTTGGGTCAACTTCTATATCATTGCTTTTTATGAATAGACCTCTTTCGCCAAACAAAAAAGGGAAGGATCCCCTTCCCTTTTTTTTGTAAATTATTTGCTATTGCGTTTATTCGCCGTCCGCCACAATGCGCGTGCCGCAAGTGTCGTCGCCAAGGCGGCCCGCTTCCGTGATGATGCAGGGATGTCCCGTCTTTTCCACGAACATGATGGCCGCACGCACCTTGGGGGCCATCGAGCCTTCCGTGAACTGTCCATCGGCCAGGTACTGTTTGGCCTCAGATATCGTTATGGTGTCCAATGCCTTTTCATCCGGCTTGCGGAAGTTGATATAGACTTTAGGCACGTCGGTGAGGATGTAGAATTCATCGGCGTTGATTTCCACGGCCGTGATGGCAGAGGCAAGGTCCTTGTCAATGACTGCCTGCACGCCTTTCAGATAGCCGTCCTTCATGGCCACAGGAATGCCGCCACCACCAACCGTGATGACGATGATGCCCTGGTCGGCCAGCTGGCGCACCAGCTTGATGTTCTGGATGCGGATAGGTTTCGGGGAAGCCACCACCTTGCGCCAACCATTGCCCTTGGGGTCCTCGCGATACACATCGCCGGTCTCTGCCTGATAGGCTTCCGCCTCCTCTTTCGTGACATACGGGCCAACAGGTTTGGTAGGATTCTGGAACAGGGGGTCGTTGCCGTCCACCTCCACATGAGTGAGTAGTGTCACCGTATCGCGGTCCCAGCCCTCCTCGGCGAAAATACGCCGGAAACCCTCCTCTATCAGCGCTCCAATAGAACCTTGGGTTTCCGCCACACAGAAGTTCAAAGGCATGTCCTCCACCTCAAAAGTCTCCTTGCCGGCCTTGTGCTGCAACATAACATTGCCCACCTGCGGACCGTTGCCATGTCCAATGACCATGCGATAACCTGCCTTCAACATTGGGACAAGGCATCTGCAAGTTTCCGTAACATTCTCTATCTGTTCACGATAAGTGCCTTTTTGATGGCTTTTCAATAAAGCATTGCCGCCAAAGGCAATAACGGCGAGTTTGCTGTTTGTCATAAAAACTATATAACGTTTGTAAGGTTTGTAATGTTAAAAGTGGAAAAGTATTTAAAGTAAAAAGTGAGAAAAATCAAAGTACATCGTTCTTAGTTTTTCAACTTCTTAACTCCACTATCCACGGCCAATTACCAGATTCTGGCGCGTTTCGCGGGATCCAGGAACATGGGGTCGCTTGGCTGGATATTGAAGGCCTTATAGAAAGCGTCAATATGGGGCAGCGTACCGTTCACGCGCCAGCGGCCGAGGGAATGGGGATCCTCTTTGGTACGACGAAGGATTTCCTCCGGACGGATGTTGGCAGCCCACACGGCGGCGTATGCCAAGAAGAAGCGTTGCTCAGGAGTGAAACCGTCCATATCGCCTTTGATAGCTCCGTCGGCCTTGGCCTTCTGGAATGCCGTATAGGAGACGTTCAGACCACCATTGTCGGCGATATTCTCACCCAATGTAAAGGAACCGTTGCCAAACACGCCGGGTGCCACCTCAATGGCATTAAAATGATCCACAATCAGTTGGGCTCTTGATTTGAAGGTCTCCGCATCCTGCTCTGTCCACCAGTCAGTGAGGTTGCCGTGCAGGTCATAGTTGCGTCCCTGGTCATCAAAACCGTGCGTCATCTCGTGGCCGATCACCACACCAATGGCACCGTAGTTGGCTGCATCGTCGGCGTTCATGTCAAAGAAGGGCGGTTGGAGGATACCTGCCGGGAAGCAGATCTCATTGGTGTTCGGCTCATAGTAAGCGTTGACCGTCTGCGGGGTCATCTGCCATTCATCCTTATCAACGGGCTTACCGATCTTGGCCAGACGATACGCACTCTCAAAGCGGCGGGCGCGCACCACGTTGGCATAATAGCTGTCGTTAGTGATATTGAGGTCGCTGTAGTCTCTCCATTTGTCAGGATAGCCAATTTTCACATGGAAGGCAGCAAGCTTGTCCAGGGCGTTCTTCTTGGTCACATCGGTCATCCAAGTGGAAGCCTTGATGCGCTCGCCGAGGGCCCACTGCAGGTTCTTCACCAGCTGTTCCATACGGGCCTTAGCCTCAGCCGGAAAATAGCTCTTCACATACATCTGTCCAAGTGCCTCACCCAGACAGCCGTCCACGGTTCCAATCACTCGTTTCCAGCGGGGCTTGTTCTCCTGCTTGCCCGAGAGCACCTTGCCGTAAAACTCGAAATCGGCATTTACGAACTCATCGCTCAGATAGGGAGCCGCGGCATTGATAACATTCCAAGCCAGATAGGCACGGATAACCTCCATATCAGCCACCGAAAGGATGTTATTCAATCCGGCAAAATAGGAAGGTTGGGCCACATTCAGCGTGTCAATATTCTTAAGATTCAGCGTATGCAGATATTCATTGACATCAATGGCGGGAATCATATTTTGGAAATCCAGCGGAGTACATTTGTGGATGGTCTGATAGGGATCGCGGAGCGTGATCTTGTCCACAAAACAGTTGGCCATCATCGTTTCCAATGCTAAAACTCGTTTGGCGAGCATTTTCTCGCGGCCTTGGCAGTTCGCCAATTGACTATAGCCAGACATCCGGAACATCTTGGCCATAAGGTTCGCATACTCGTCGCGAATATGCTGCTGGTCGGCATCCAAGTAATAGTCGCGGTCGCCAATGCCGAGGCCCGTCTGCCAGAGGTAAGCGATGGTCATATCGCTATTGTCGGGATCGGAGGAGCCGAAAAGACCGAAGAAAGGATTCAAACCTTCCAACGACATCAAGGCCAGCTTTTTGGTGATGCCCTCACGATTCAGAGCGGCAATATCTTTCAATTCACCTTGTATGGGCTGGGCACCCTGTTTCTCCAACTGCACAGTGTCCATACCAATCTTATAGAGATCACCCACCTTCTGTTCCACCGTACCGACGGCATTTTTCTGCGAAGCGAGCTTCAGCACCAGATCCTTAAGCTGTTTCTGGTTGTTTTCAGCCAGCACATCGAAGCTGCCGAAACGGGAATACTCATTGCCCAGCGGATTGAGCTTCATCCATCCGCCGCAGGCATACTGATAGAAATCCACAGTGGGCTTCACGGAATTGTCCAGATTGGAAGCCACGATACCGGATTTGACTTTTTTAGGTTTCACTTTGGAGGTCATAGGTGCAGAACTTGAAAAAACGACAAACAAAGCCGCAAGAGACAGCGTCAAAAGGCAACTTTTTTTCATAGAATCTAATTAATTATCAATATCTTAAAACAAAAAACTCCCCTCTCTCAAGGGGAGCGCAAATATACACTATTTTTTTTAATCCTTTGTTCACGGCAGTCAAAAACATTTATCTACTGCCGTTGAGGAATCATGAACATCCGTGATGTTACAAAAATCTTGTACAAATTTCTGGGTTCATTGTATTTTCCTGTGTTATATGTTTTTTTTCTACTTTTGCAGACATATTTGTGATACGGCGTTTTTGTCATCTATTTTAATTGTGCTTATGAAGAAATTATCACTTATTATAGGCTCCATTCTTTTGTTCATAACCGCCCATGCGCAGTACAATCTTGCCACCACCAGCATCGATCCTGCAGCTGACTCGGTGGCGGTTACCCGGATGCGGCAAAAGATGGACTCCATTCGCAAGTTCCGTCCCACCGTGGCCGTGGTGTTGGCGGGAGGTGGCGCCAAAGGTGCTGCCCACGTGGGCGCGCTCGAATACATCGAGGAACTCGGCATCCCTGTTGACATGGTGCTCGGCACCAGCATGGGGGGACTCGTTGGCGGCCTTTACGCCATGGGCTATCCCGCAGCCCTCATCGACAGCATCCTCATCAACATGAACTGGGGGGTGATGATGAGTGATTTCGTGCCCACGGAAAAACTCAACTACCGGCGACGCAAGTTCAACGAAACTTACGCCCTGCGCATCCCGCTCTATTACGAAAACGACCAAAAGTGGCATGGACGTGAGCTCCTGAAGAGATATCAAGAGAGCGTGAAGATCAATGAAGGGGACCAAAACGCCTCTTCCGACATCGGCGAGCAGACTCTCCGGCGAGGCATTGTCGCCAACATACCGGAAGGCGTACTCTTTGGATACAATGTCTATAACCTGATCAACAGCCTAACAGTCGGCTATCAGGATTCCATGAACTTCTCTGATCTGCCCATCCCCTATTGCTGCGTGGCCACAGACCTCGTGACCTTGAAGGCCAAGTACTGGACCAGCGGCTACCTGACGGAGGCGATGCGCTCCACGATGTCCATTCCGCTCTATTTCACGCCGGTACGCAACAAGGATATGGTGCTCGTGGACGGCGGCACGCGCAACAATTTTCCTACCGACATGGCTTGTGCCATGGGTGCCGACTATATCATTGGCATTGACTTGAGCCAGCCGAGAGGATATGAGGAGATTAATGGCGTGGGCAAACTGCTGCAACAGAACATTGCGCTCATGGGCAAGGAGGCCTTCGACCACAACAGGCCGCTCGCCAATGTCTATATCCACCCCAAGATGGATGGCATGAACATGTTCAGTTTCCAGACCAAGAACATTGTCGAATGCATTCAACGGGGAAAGGAGGCCGCAAGGCAGCAGGACTCCAGCTTGCAAGTCATCCTCCGTGCCGTGACGCCCGGGCTTGTCCAATCGAAAGCGATGAAAGACCAAAAGCAACAACCTCTAGGGGTGAATATCGCCACAAAGGACATTCTTGTCGGCAGTATTCGGTTCGAGGGGATCAGCAGCGAGCTCACGGACTTCCTTCTGCGGAACATCGAGTTGGACACGGGCAAACGCTACAATCGCGATGACATTGAGAATGCACTGGCCGTGCTCTATGGCAGCGGCCTCTTCAAGAACGCATCCTATCGGATCGAGGGCTCGCGTGAACCACACACCTTGGTGTTCAAGGGCGAGAGAGGCCCCATCCACCAAGTGGGCGTCGGGCTGCGGTTCACCTCTCACGACCTGATCTCGTTGGGACTCAATTTCGGATTCAACAGCCGAAAGCCGTACGGCTTCAAATTCGACGCCTCGGCGGTCATAGGCAAGAACCTCAAGGGCGAGTTGGACCTCTATTACGTCCCGCGTCACGGCCCCGCCTTCGGAATGGATATTAAAACATACTATACTCAATTGAAAGTCAGCCCTCTGCATTCCATATTATCCGATTACACCCTCAATACACTTTGTACATACAGCTACTGGAACAACCGGCTGCAACTCTATATCAGAGACAACCAATGGCTGCATAACGGTTATTATAAAGGAGGATTTGAGCTGAATGTGATGCCGTATGCTTTGTCCACCGTTTTCTTGAATGTAATGTCTGACGACAGTACTGCAAATAATGCTGCCTATGAATACGACTATTACATGGATGGCGCGGCTTATCTGTACCGGAACCGTTGGGATAACCATGCCCTATCCTTTTTCGTGGAGGGAGCATACGACAATACTGATGACAAATATTTCCCCACTCATGGCATTGATGTCGGCGGCCGATATGACTTGGTCTTTTACAGCAGAAATCCGGAAAAAAACACTCTCCGTTATCATAACTTTAACATGCACATCAAGGGTGTCATCCCCGTGGTCAACCGTTTTGTTATCATGCTCTCCGGAAATTTAGGATCTATCCAGGCATTGAATTTTTCCAGCTTCAATCGGGATGTTGCGGTACATAATGATGTCCATCAGACATTTGTCGGCGGCATACGTGACGGGGAATATATCCAAAATCAGCTCTCGTATGTAGGATATAATGTGCTACAAGCCGTGTACCGCAGCAACACCACCGCTGTCGCCAGGATGGATCTGCGTTACCAAATCGGGCGCAAGGATTACATTTCGTTCATAACGTCCCTCTATAAGGCCTTCGTCTTATTCGATAAAAATGGGAACCACATACATGGCGTTGATTACATACGGCCCACGGATTATTGTTTTGTCCTCCAGTACGGTCACAAGTCGCTCATCGGGCCGATATTGTTCAACGTCCACTGGTCGGCCAACGGCAAGCCCGCCCGATGGGGAGCCTATTTGAGCATCGGGTTCGATTTCTAGTTGTCAGCAGTTGCAGAAAGATACTATTCCACCATTACCTTGCGGATGAGGCGGCCTTTTTCGGTGGCCAATTCCAAGAGATAGAGTCCTGCGGGGAGCGAGGACACGTCCAGACGCTGATGCTGTTCACCCTGCACCGCGGGCCATGTCTCCGCACGGAGCACCTTGCCCGTGACATCCGTCAGGCGCATCGTCACCGGCAGCGACTCGGGATTGGTGAACAAGATATTCAGTTGGTCGGCGACAGGATTGGGATACACCTGCGCATCCTGCACACCGTTGTGGTCATCCACACTGGCGATGGCGTAATATTCGAAGTTGAAACCGTCACCCTGGTCCCAGTTGTCGGCCACAAAAACGACACGCATCTTCGGGAAAGTAACGTTGTAGGTACCTGATGGCATGTTATTGTTATCGAAACGCTTATAGAATGTAGGCGGATTAGTGGTATTATCATACACATCCACAAAATCGCCGCTGCCGAGCTCGAATTTCGGGAACGCGAAAGCATATCCGCTAATGTAATTAATGGACACATTCCAGTTACAGGTGGTTTCGGGCATATAATCCTTGCCTGCCGCCGTGCCATCAGAGAGAATGGTATGCCAGTCTGTCACATTGGTTGAAAAATCGCAGGGTGTTAATTCGCCAAGCTGGCTCTGATAACTGATGAGGAATCCGTAATAGTCCGTATTCGTCGTCTCATTGCCCGTTGTGGTGAACGTGATCAGCACGCTGTCGGCATTCACCGTATAAGTGGCGGTGGGCACCTGATTGCCCGTGAGCGACACCTTCTCGCCAGAGGAGACATCCGGACCGTTGTAGATCGTCACATAATCCACATTCGGTTTCAGGTCAAGACGGTCGAAGGAGAACGTGTAGCTGTTGGCTCCGGGCGCGGCCACAATCCAAGAGCAGTCGGGATTCGGCTGGTAAGGTCTTGCCGTCTGGGAACCATCGGACACATAGCCGAAGGTGGCCGTATTGCGCTGGCGTTGCACACAAGTGCTGGGCGTGATGGCCCCTGACGGGAAAATGTTCGTGATGGCTATGCAGCCACTGTTGAAGCTGCTGCCGCCTACGGTGAAGTTATCCATAGCAAAATAGGCATTGGAACCTCCACCCCACCCCCAATTGATATGGAAGCGGTCGTTGTCGTCATAATCGTCCAACACGAATGCGTGTCCGCCCGAGCCATCATCAGGATGTCCGGAATAGAGGATTGGACGGCGGTGGTCAATTTCACTCTTCAGCACACTGATATACTCCGAGACAAGCGCACCCGGGTAGGAATCCCGCACATATTTGGTGATACTTTGATCATAAAAGAAATTCTCGTACAAACGTCTGGCGGCGGTCTCCGTATAAGCGCCGGATCCTGTGGGATTATACCCCATCTTTATGGCCACGCCAATATGGTATGCCAGTTTGGATATTTCATTGGCATACGAAAAAGGTTCATTACACATGGCATCCCAGTTGTACGTGTGATGGGCAAAATTCACGCTCTGCATCCCATAGCCCTGGGCGGCATACATCGAGGCTCCTTGTCCCTGTTTAGGATGGCGGTGATAGTTCATAATCTGCGCGGTGGCCAGGGCCGTACAGCCGTTGGGCACGCGGAAGTCGTAATACGGACCCGACGCCACATCCCACGGGCAGTAGGTATTGTAGTACATGTTCTGGTTCCAGCGGGTCGTGAGCAAGGGGCCGCGGACGGGTATCTTGGAGACCTTCGGCACGAACTCGTCGGCCAGGTAGCGGTCCCAGTCGGCGGCATCGCGCGGAAGCGCACCCACCTTGGCCGCCTCCACGCGGCGGGTCTCCGACGCATAGCCGGCAAAGGCACTCTTAACGGGCGGTATCGCCTCATAGTCATCTTCCAGCGAATAGGCCAGCACTGGCATCACGGACTTGGAGGCGGAGACCAGCACAAAGCCGTGCGGAACCAGTGCGAAACGGTACAGATAGACCATACCGTCCGCATCCGCGACGGATTCCTGCAGGGTTGCCGACAGAGCGGCAGCCGCCGCTGGGGAGGTCTTCTCAATCAGGAAACGCTGACAGACCTTGGCAGCCTCTTCCGCCGTAACTGATTGCGCCGACATCCTGCCGGCCATAAAAAAGAACAGGATGCCGACCACAATGGCAAACAGCCCGTTAAGAGAGTCTTTTTTCATATTCTTGAATTTAATATACTACAATATAATATGTATTACAGACGGTCCACGCAGTTGAGATCCTGGAAAGCCACTTTCAGGCGCTCCACCATGGACTTCTCGCCTTCGCGAAGGAATACACGCGGATCATAATACTTCTTGTTCGGTTTGTCCTCGCCTTCGGGATTGCCAATCTGTCCCTGCAGGTAAGCCTCATTCTTTTTATAGTAGTTCATGACGCCTTCCCAAAATGCCCATTGCGTGTCGGTGTCAATGTTCATCTTGACCACACCATAGCTGATGGCTTCCTTGATCTTGGCTGGTTCAGAGCCGGAGCCGCCATGGAATACGAAGTTGACAGGATTCTCAGCCGTACCATACTTCTTCTGGATGTATTCCTGGGAGTTGTGCAGGATGATGGGCTCAAGTTTCACATTGCCGGGTTTATATACGCCATGTACGTTGCCGAAAGAGGCAGCGATAGTGAAGTTCGGGCTGATCTTGCTCAGTTCCTCGTAGGCATAGGCCACATCTTCGGGCTGGGTGTAGAGGCGGGCACTGTCAATGCCGGTATTATCCACACCATCCTCCTCGCCACCGGTGATGCCGAGCTCGATTTCGAGGGTCATCTCAATCTTAGCCATGCGGGTGAGATACTTCTTGCAGATTTCAATATTCTCTTTCAGAGGTTCTTCCGAAAGGTCAAGCATGTGGGAGCTGAAAAGCGGCTTGCCATATTGGGCATAATATTTCTCACCAGCATCCAAAAGGCCGTCAATCCAGGGAAGGAGTTTCTTGGCGGCGTGGTCGGTGTGGAGCACCACAGGTACGCCGTACATCTCGGCCATCTCGTGCACATGCATGGCACCGGAGACCGTACCACGGATGGCTGCCGCCTGACCGTCATTGTTCAAAGACTTTCCGCCGAAGAAGACACCGCCTCCGTTGGAGAACTGGATCATCACCGGTGAGTTGACCGTCTTGGCTGCCTCCAGCACGGCATTCACAGAGTTTGTTCCCACCACATTCACGGCGGGCATGGCGAACTTGCCAGCTTTCGCGATTCTGAAAATTTCCTGTAAATCTTTTCCGTAAACCACTCCGGGTTTCACTTTACTTAAAATCTTTTCCATGTCTTTCTACTGTTTTTTATTGTAAATTAAAAAAATTATCTTTTCCGTTTCCGTTTCCAAAGCCATCCCACCACCTTTGCCCCCACAGACAAGGCCGTCACAAGACCCGGCTTGTTGGACAAAGCCGATATTTTGGATAATCCTGACGACACGCTGTCGGGCACATTCCGTTTGCGGAACGTGGCGATGCTGACAATACGATTCCAGACACGCTTCAACGTGTCCACATCATCCTGATAGGCATCGAAGTCGCGGTTCAAGCGTTTTTCCTGTTTTGCTATCTGCTTGCGCAGCTGTGCCTTACGGAGGGCTATCTCCTCCAGATTCTGATAAGGCGACGATTGGATGCGATTAGTCATGGTCATCTCCTTCCTTGTCAAAAATAACCTCCAGCGGTGTCTGCGGTTCTTCCGGTTCCGAGGTTTCCTTTTCGGAACGGCCATAGAGGATGCGGCTGAACTTCCGAATCAGAGGTTTTACAAATAACATATCCTTATAGTGGAGCACCACCAGAATGATGACCACAAACAAGGCGCATACGATGGTGTATGCCCATCCTGCGTTCAGGGCCAGCGTGAGCCAGCTGATCAGCGCGGAAGAGAGGTAGATGAGCACCGCCAACGCACACACCACGACAATCAGCATAGACAAGATCACCGACAACAGCTGCGACGACTTCTCCAGCAGTTCGAGTTTGAGCAAATCGTAACGCTGAGACAAGTAGGTCTTCACATCCTTGATTGTCCGAGCATTACGTGGCGAATCTTTGGAAAATAAACTGAAGATATCCATTCGGCGAGAATTACGCTTGAACGTCTTCTTCCTCCATGTCATCCAACAAGTCGTCCATCTCCACTTCCTCCTCGGCGGGAGCGGCACATCTCTTGCTTTTCAACTTCTCAATGATGCGGTCAATCTCCTCCTTAGTCATTCTCTTGGAGACATTAGTACGGATTTCCTTACCTTTTTCTGTGGTGAACAACAAGGTTACACCTACTGCTGCTGCAGCGCCAGCGGCAAACGCCAAAATTTCAGATGCTTTCATAAATGTGTGTTTTAAATTGTGATTTGTAATTTATAAACTGTAATCTATTAATTATTAATTGTTAATTGTTAATTGTTAATTGTTATTTGTCAGTTTCCCCGAGATGGCCTGTGCCGTATAAGAGCGTTTCCGTTCCACCAGTTTCTCAGGCGTACCCTCGAAAACGATCTTGCCACCCTGATCCCCGCCTTCCGGCCCCATATCGATGATCCAGTCGGCGCATTTGATGATTTCAGCATTATGCTCAATGACCACAATGGTGTTATTGCGTTCTATCAGGCGGTTAAAAGCCACGCATAATTTATTAATATCGTGGAAATGAAGTCCCGTAGTAGGCTCGTCGAAGATGAAGAGCTTGTTCTGGTCATCATCGTTGAGCGACAGATAGTAGGCTAACTTCACACGCTGCGCCTCGCCGCCGGACAGTGTAGCCGAAGACTGGCCCATCACCAGATAGCCGAGGCCCACATCCTGCAACGGCATCAATTTGCGGATAATATTGGTGGTCATATCATTCACGGGAAGGCCCTTGAAAAAATCGAGGGCTTCCGAGACTGTCATATTCAGGATGTCAGTGATAGTCTTGTCTTTCAGCTTGATATCCTGGGCTTCCTCTCGGAATCGGCTTCCATTGCACGAAGGGCACACCATCTCCACATCCGCCATAAACTGCATATTGATCCGGATAACGCCTTCGCCCTCGCACTCCTCGCATCGGCCACCAGCCACATTAAATGAAAAGAAGCTGGGCTTGTAGTTGCGCTGCTTGGAAAGAGGCTGGCTGGCAAACAACTCGCGAATATAATCGTAGGCTTTCACGTATGTTACAGGATTAGAGCGGCTGGAGCGGCCTATGGGATTCTGATCCACAAATACCACATCCGAAATCTTGGTCAAGTCGGCATCGATTCTCGAATAGCGTCCGGGTTTCAGATTCCCCTTGTTGAGCATCTTCAGCAGGCCGGGGTACAGCACATTCGCTATCAGACTGCTCTTGCCGGAACCACTGACCCCTGTGATGACCGTGAAGCACTCCAACGGGATTTTCACATCTATATTCTTAAGATTATGCTCTTTAGCCCCGATGATTTCCACATAATTGCGCCAGTGTCTCCGCCGCTTGGGCAGCGGGATATAGCGGCATAACTCCTGCGGATAACCACCTGTCATCCCACGCAGATAGGAGGCCGTAAGGTTGTCCGGTTCTTTCATCAAATCATCTATCAAACCTGAGAAAACTATTTCGCCACCATTACGTCCCGCTTTGGGGCCGATATCTATGATGCAGTCGGCGGCACGGATGATAGACTCATCGTGTTCAACCACCACCACGGTATTGCCAATGTCACGCAACCTCTGCAGCACCCGTATCAGGTTCTGCGTGTCGCGGGAATGGAGTCCGATGCTGGGTTCATCCAACACATAAAGAGAACCCACCAGACTGCTACCCAAGGAGGTGGCCAGGTTGATACGCTGGGCCTCCCCGCCCGACAATGTTGACGTGGAGCGGTCCAAGGTAAGATAGCCGAGGCCCACATCATCCAGCAATGCCACCCGATTGGCGAGTTCCTTCACCAGACGGGAGGCCACCTCGCGCTCATAGTCACTGCTGTATTTGAACTCCTGGAAAAAGGGTTTCAATTCTGAGACAGGCATGGCTGTCAACTCCATGATGGAGTGTCCCTTCACCTTCACATAATGTGCATCCTTGCGCAGACGGGTCCCGTGGCAGTCGGGACAAATCTCCCGTCCACGGTAACGGGCCTGCAGTACCCGGTATTGAATTTTGAATGTGTTGGCCGCCACAAACTGGAAAAATTGCGTAATACCATCCACATGGTGTTTCTCATCCCCATACCACAAAAGGTCGTACTCCTTTGGACTCAAATCCTCAATAGCCCTGTGTACAGGGAAATCGAGGCGGGAAGCCTGGCGGATGAACTGGCGTTTCCACTCGCTGAGCACGTCGCCATGCCAGCATGCCACTGCGTCGTCGGCCACCGACAATGTCTTGTCCGGAAACACCAAGTCCGGGTCCACGCCCTCCACCATACCAGTGCCGGAACAGGTCTTGCACGCGCCGTACGGGTTGTTGAAACTGAACAGGTTGGCACTCGGTTCCTCGAAACTCATCCCATCGGCCTCGAAAAGGTCGCTGAATGTCTTCTGGGAGACGTTGTCCCCCTCTGTTTGGATGACACACACACCCTTTCCTTCAGAGAAGGCTATCTGGATGGAGTCGGTAAGGCGTGCGATATTGTCGGCTATCTTCTCCGACTTGAAACGGTCCACCAGCACGAACATGCCCGACTCACGGGTGGCCTTTCGGCCTTTCAGGAACTCGTCAATTTCATGCAGCTGCCGATTATAGACCACACGGCTGAAGCCCTGCTGGCTGAGGATAGCGAGCTGTTCCTTCAAGGTGCGCCCTGACGGCAGCACTACTGGGGCAAGGACATACACTCTCTTGCCTTCGGGTACTTTCTGTACGTATGCCAGCACGTCCGACACACGCTCGCGCTTCACCTCCTTGCCCGATATCGGCGATATGGTGCGCCCGATACGGGCGAAGAGCAGTTTCAGATATTCGTATATTTCTGTCACCGTGCCCACCGTGGAGCGCGGGTTATGCGACATGCTATGCTGTTCGATGGCTATGGCGGGGGGTATGCCCGTGATGGATTGGACTTCGGGTTTGTGCATCCGGCCCATGAACTGGCGGGCATAGGAACTGAGACTTTCCACGTAGCGACGCTGACCCTCGGCATACAGTGTGTCAAAAGCCAACGACGACTTGCCCGACCCCGACAAACCGGTGATGACCACCAGTTTGTTGCGCGGTATGTCAACATCTATGTTTTTCAGATTGTTGACTTTGGCACCCCGAACTTCAATCACCTTCTGACCCATCAACTCAAAATTATAAAAAGGAACAGCATAGCCGGAAATACGGCTAACAGGATAGAATCAAACCGGTCGAGCATCCCGCCATGTCCCGGAATGGCCTTGCCCGTGTCTTTCACACCAGCATTCCGCTTGAAGGCAGACTCCAGTAAATCACCAAAGGTGCCGAACACAACCACGATGACCGCGAAACAGACCCATGCCCATATCGGCATGTGCACACGTCCGAAAAAAGGGATGCTAGGGAAGACCACCGCCGCTATCACGGTAATAACAAAGCCCGTAAACGTCCCCTCCCAAGTCTTCTTGGGCGAGACACGTTCGAACATCTTGGTACGACCATATAATGTTCCGCCCAAGTAGGCGGCGGTATCATTAATCCATATCAACAGCAAGAATGCCAATGCCATAGGCTTGCACCAGATGGCGAAAGCGGCCAGCATGGCCAAAGGAGCCACAATCCAGCAGAAGCCAAATACCGACTTGCCGATCTGCTCCACAGGACAGGCCCGATGGCGGAATATTTCAACGATGGAGAGGATAATCGACAACAGCATCATCAACATCGGAATCATAAGAAAAACGGCTGTCAATGTCTTCATACCCGGCGTAAAAATGAACGTGCGGGGCTGCAGGCTGTAGTAGCAGGCCACAGCAAACAAAGACACGGCGAAGGCCATCATCAAATAGCGGGCGGGCTTGTCCTCGGGACCGCAGGTGATTTTCGACAATTCGTAAATGCACACACAGGCCGCCACACAAAGGACAACATCCATCAGAGCGGGGTAAAACACGCCGGCAATCATCAGGGCCACATACACGGCACCCGCCAACGTTCTAACGATCAGATTCTTCAGTTTGGGATTCATGTTGCGTTTCGTTTGAGTTATTCGATTCAGGTTGGTCGGATTCCTGGGGATGGTTCTCCTCCACCATCATCAGGATAAAGCGCGGATTCTGTGGGGTGAACACATCGTTTCCCTCCGACTTTTCCGGCTGTGACGGGCAGATGAACTCCGTGATGGGGTTCGGAGTGTTGTTATTGCGAGAGAGCTGGTATGTCAGGGCATCCTCCATATCCCGGAAGATGCAACGCTCGCGGGAGACCACGATGATGTCGCGGGCAAGGTTCCGGACGGAGGGATAAAGCGACACAGAGGGCGTGAAGCCGATGGCACCGGTACGGGCGATCAGCATATCCGAAAAGAAAAGCGCGGCATCCACCGTCTCCATGGGGTTCACCGCCGTGACATGACGCACATGATGCTTCAACAGAAACTGGCCCAGGTTGGGGCTGGTGTTCAACAGCGTACCATACTGCTGGCCCTGTGCAATCTTGATGAGGCGGGGAATCAGATTATCCTTGGTGCAGGGAATGTACTTGCCGCCGGCACCGCGGAAATGGCGGACAAACTCCACCAAAGGATGTTCCTGCGATGTAACACCCAATCCTGAACTGAGATCCGGTGGCACCGTCGGATAAGTTTTCTTATAGGCCAGGCCGTTACGAATGTTCCGGCGAATATTCTCCTTATCCGTCAGAAGTTGATTTCCCATCGAATTGCTGTTGCTTGCCATATTCTATTCGTTTTTATCTGATTCTGTAACAATACTGTCTGCGCTTCCATCAGGAATGGACGGTTTCTCCTGCGTTGCAGCGGACGACTCCTTCTGGAACGGACGCGGACCTAAAATGCGCTCCACATCTTCCGTGAAAATGACCTCATGCTCAATCAACAGGGAGGCTAGCTCGTCCAGTTGGCTCTTATGGGTGGAAAGAATGTCCTTGGCCCGCTGGTAGCAGGATTCTATCAACGTATGGACCTGCTCGTCAATCTCGCGGGCGGTCGCCTCGCTATAGGGTTTGCTGAGGCCATATTCCTGTTGTCCCGTGGAATCATAATAGCTGATGTTTCCGATTTTCTTGTCCAAGCCATAATAAACCACCATGGCATACGCCTGTTTGGAGACGCGCTCCAGGTCGTTGAGGGCACCCGTGGAGAGTTGTCCGAAAACGACATCCTCGGCGGCGCGGCCGCCCAGAAGAGCAGTCATCTCGTCCAGCAGCTGGTCGTAGGTGGTCAGCTGGCGTTCCTCGGGCAGATACCAGGCCGCGCCGAGGGCCTTGCCTCGCGGCACGATGGTGACCTTGACCAAGGGAGATGCATAACGCAATAGCCAGCTCACACAGGCGTGGCCGGACTCGTGATAGGCGATGGCCTTCTTCTCCTCTGGGGTGAACACGCTGCCCCGACGCTCCAGACCGCCGATGATGCGGTCCACGGCGGCCAGAAAGTCGGCCTTCTCAATATGCGGTTTGTTATTACGGGCCGCTATCAGAGCGGCCTCATTACACACATTGGCAATGTCGGCACCCGAGAAGCCGGGCGTCTGCTTGGCAAAGAATTCCAGGTCCACATCGGGACCGAGTTTGAGGTTGCGCACATGCACGCCGAAGATGCCGCGACGCTCGTTGAGGTTGGGCAGCTCCACCGTAATCTGGCGGTCGAAACGTCCGGCACGCAACAGGGCCCGGTCGAGGATGTCGGCGCGGTTAGTGGCGGCCATGATGATGACACCGGCGTTGGTGGAGAAGCCGTCCATCTCAGTCAGCAGCTGGTTGAGCGTGCTCTCGCGCTCATCGTTGACGCTGGACATGGCGTTCTTGCCGCGGGCACGCCCGATGGCATCAATCTCATCGATGAAAATGATACACGGGGCTTTCTCCTTGGCTGTCTTGAAGAGGTCACGCACGCGGGAGGCGCCCACGCCCACGAACATCTCCACGAAGTCGGAGCCCGACAGGGAGAAGAAGGGCACCTTGGCCTCGCCGGCGACGGCCTTAGCCAGAAGGGTCTTACCCGTTCCCGGAGGTCCGACAAGGAGCACGCCCTTGGGTATCTTGCCACCCAAGACGGTATATTTCTGCGGGTTTTTGAGGAAATCCACCACCTCTTCAATCTCGAACTTGGCCCCTTCCAATCCAGCCACATCCTTGAATGTGACCAGCTGTCCCGACTTCTCGTCAAACTCCTGCGCCCGCGATTTGCCAATATTGAAAATGCTGCTGCCGCCACCCATGCCACCCCGCATGGTACGCGTGGAGTAGTAGAACAGCAATATGAGCATCACCATTGGCAGGATCCAGAAGATAACCTCAAAACCCCAGCTCTTGCTTTTGTCCTGCTTGGTGGGAAAGTCATATTCCCGAGCCAAGTCATTCACATTCAACGTGCTGTCCGAAGCCAACGTCTCCCGTACGGCCTGCGATTTCACCTCTTTCAAATTCTCATTGAACACCTGGAGGTCGGTGACGGTGATAAAGAACTGCGGTCCGCTCACATTATCCTTGATCTTCTCGTAGGCAGGATTGGCCTGCAGGGCCTCCTTTTTCAGGAACACATTGACCTGCTCATTCTTTCGGACATACTCCACATGTTCGATTTCCTTGTTCCGCACCATCTGGTTGAACGACATGTCATCAATTTCCTCCGGTTGTCCGCCGCCCGTATTGAACATCCAAAAGGAAATCAGGGCGACACCCACAAGGAGATAAATTACAGTGAGGAGAGGGAATTTCTGTTTGGGTCCTTTATTCTGACCCATTCCCAACGGGGAGTTGGCTCCTCCATTATTGCGCGGCGAGTTCTTGACTGGCATAGGATTTCAAATTGTAGGGTTAGAAACTCTGAACATCGGCGTCACTCCAAAGCGACTCAATGTTGTAATAGGCTCGGGCCTCAGGTTGGAAAATGTGCACCAGCACGTTGAAATAGTCCAGCAGAATCCATTCGCAATTCTCCAGACCTTCCACATGGACGGGTTTCGTGCCTGCCACACGTTGTGTCTGTTCCTGGACATAATCGCACAACGTTTCCACATGGGGCTTCGAATTTCCCGTGCAGATGATGAAATAGTCGAAAAAAACATGGTTCAGCTTTTTGAGGTTGATGCATTTGATATCAACCCCCTGCTTTTCAATAAGTGCCTGAATTATAAGTTCATCAATATTCCCTTCATAGGGAGTTCCTTCAAATTTGACTTTTTTTCTTACGGTCATTACATTCATTTTATTTTAGCGGGCAAAGGTACATTTTTTTTTATATTTTTGCAGCCCTAAAAAACACAATCTGAAATGATGAAAAAAGTATTCTTTTTTTTGACGGTTTTGTCGTTGGCTTGGATAGCCAACGCTCAAGAAAATGCAAATGATCTTCCGTATTCTTTCACCCACAAAGATGTATCCTATTCCATTGATGAAATGACGATGCCTGCGGTGGACCGCGAGGCCTTGCTCACGGAAGATGCACAGAACATCAAGAACGGGACCCCCATGCGTATCGGTATCAACCACCATGTGGGCTATACGTTCGACAACAGCGGACGCACGGACATACTGTCCAACGGTGCGAAGCTGTGGCGGCTTGGAATAAAATCGGAAGGAGCCATCTCCATGTCCGTCTATTTCTCCCAATTCAACATCCCGGAAGGGGCCACCCTGCACGTCTACAACGGTGACCGCTCCCAAGTTACCGGCACATACACCAATGCCGACATCCAGCAGAACGGCATTCTAGTGTCTGACGACATCGACGACGACAATCTGATCATCGAATACTATGAGCCCGCCGATGTGCTATTCCACGGCACCATTCAAATCGACCGTATCAGCCATCGTTACCGCGACATCAACAAGATTTCCATGTCGGATGACGAAAAAGCACTCTCGGGCAGCTGCCATTTCAACGTTTCCTGTCCTGAAGGAAATGGCTGGCGTGACCAGATTAACTCGGTGGTGCGCATCGAGATTTCCAACAGTGCCGGCAACTTCCTGTGTACCGGTGCCCTGATCAACAACACCCGCTATGACAAAACCTTCTACGTGCTCAGTGCCAACCACTGCATCAACAATGACATGAGCAGCACATTCAAATTTTTCTTCAAATATGAAACGACATCCTGCGATGTGTATGAATACGGCTTTGCCAACCAGTGGGTAAAAGGCGGCACTATCGTCGCCACCGACGGACTCAACAACAGTTCCGACTTCCTGCTGTTGAAAATCACCGGCAGCATGAGTAGAGTCAACATGGACAATGTCTTCTTCGCCGGATGGGATGTCAGCGGGGCCGCCTCTGTGGGTATGGCCATCCATCACCCGGCAGGAGACTTCAAGAAGCTGAGTATCCCTAAGTCCGTATCCTCCTCCTACTACAACAGCTATTGGACGACAAGCTGGTACGTCAACCCCCAAAAGGGCTGCACAGAACAAGGTTCCTCCGGATCGCCCCTATTCAACGCCAAGAAGCTCATCATCGGAGACCTCAGCAATGGAACCTCCTCCTGCAGTGAGCCTTGGGGTAATGACAACTATGGTAAGCTTTCCTATTCCTGGACGAACAACAACAACTATAACAACGCGAAAAAACTTAAACCCTGGCTGGATCCTGACAACACGGGCGTGACTTGGATTCCGGGTATGCGCTATGACGGCACCATCGTGGGCGTGGAGCAATACGATGCCGACATCCGCACCTTCAACATCTTCCCGAACCCATCTACAGGCCAAGTCTCCATCCAAGGACATTTCGATGCCGAGCAGGGTGTCTGCAACGTGTACAATATGATGGGGGCGAAACTGGGCTCCTATAATGTGAATCTCGAACCCACTTTCTCCATGAGCTTCAACGACCTCCCCAGCGGCATCTACGTGGTGGAAATTTTGGGCGACACACACACATACAAGAGCAAAATGGTGATCACCCGTTAGTAGTGGACAACACAACGCTCCTTTCAACGGCCTATCTCCCGCCCATAGAATACATCGCCTGCCTGATACAGGGTACGGCATGGGTGGACACCCGCGAGCGCTACCACAAACAGAGCTACCGGAACCGGGCCTGCATCCTCACCGGCAACGGTGTCCAGACGCTCACCGTACCCGTGGAGCATCGTACCGGGCCAACTCCCATCCGCGATGCCCGCATCGACTACAAGATGCCCTGGCAACGCACACACTGGAGATCCATCATCTCCGCCTATGGCAACAGTCCCTACCTCCTCTACTACCTCGACCCGCTGAAGCCTTTTTACGAGAAACGTTTCGAATTCCTGTTCGACTACAACCTGCAACTGACCGATACTATCCTGCGTATGATGCGCATCCCGGCAGAGCTACATCTGACGGATGAAGACACCCCCAAAACAACATGCGACCTTCGGGAAGTCATCCATCCGAAGAACGCCTGGCAACCAGACTACCGATTCCGACTGCAAAGCCCGTACTACCAAGTCTTTGAGGATCGCTACGGTTTCATTCCGAACCTCTCCATCCTCGACCTGCTGTTCAACACCGGCCCTGACGCACCCGCCTACATGAAAGCACAAATGGACCTTTACACCTCCTGCTGATGAATAAAACGAACCTGAATTTCGGAGAACGCATCTTCCATCTGATGAGACAACTGGTGGACAAGTTCACCTATTCCAAAGACTTGTTTGCCGATGACGTGTGGAGATTGCGGGTGTCGAAGCAGTTCCGGCAGAAGGACAAATACGCATCCCTGCACAAGAGGCTGTTCGCCTTTTCCTTCAAAGAGCCCGATGATTTCTACAAATATCTGTTCATCATCGTCATGGCGGTCATGCTCGTCAACATGGTGCTGATGAGCCGGAATGTGGGCATTTCCACCCGCGAACTGGAGCAGAATCACTATTCCGAGCTGGTTTACAACCATTTCCACCACATTGGCGACACGGAAGCCTACAAGGAGCACCCGTTCGCTTCCACCCAAGCACAATACATCGACCTCATCCTCTTTTCGTTATGCAAGGCACTGCATATCCAGGACATATTTATGGTCAAACACATCACCAGTGCCATCTTCGGGTGGCTACTCATCCTGTATTTGTCCATTCTGGTTTTGAGGGCTTTCCGCTGGCGAGCGGCGTTTTTCACCGCATTCTTCCTCCTCATATCGCCCCGTTTTCTCGGGTACTCCCTCTGCAACGTGGTGGATGTGACCTTCGCCTTCGGATTCATCTTCGCCATCACACAGATATACTATTTCTGTCGCGAGCTGCCCACCATACGCATATACCGGGTCCTCAAGATCATTTGGGGCATACTGATAGCCCTTTCCACCTATAATGCCGGCTTCGTGCTGCTTCACTTCCTGTTCATCTTCACCCTTTTAAACTTCCTTCTCTACAACCCCATAAAAAAATTCTTCAAATGGGAATATCTGAAGCCTTTACTGCAACTGGTTGCACTGGTTTATAGCATCTCACTGTTAATCATGTGCATACACTGCCTATGCACGATTTTCCTCACCACCTCGATGGTACCGCCGCGCCAGGCTTTCGTCCTGTTGGCCAACAACTACCCACTGTCCGACAACCAGCTGTTCGCCGGCTATGAAATCGGCCCCGACAACTTCCCACGCCGTTATCTCATCCAATATCTGTTCATCACCATCCCGTCGGTCGTGCTCATGGGTTTCCTCCTTTTCTTCATCTTCTTCAAAACGGCGGTCCGGAATCTGAAGCCATTCTCCATCTTCATCTTCCTGTACGCCTTCTGCTATTGCATTATGAAGGTGAAAAACATCTACATGAATCCTGACACGGCATGGGCCATCTACTATTTCATCTATCCGCTCTTCATGCTGATTGCCGTCAGCGGCATAGAATGTACACTGGAAAGCATCCAAGACCGTTACACCAACGTCGTCATCATCGCAATCATCGGCTTGCTATCCTTCATGCCCATCCGGCATATCGCCTACAACCACCCACTCACCGCCCTCTATTTCAATGAGTTGTCTGGGGGCATCCATAATGCCTACGCCAAATACGAGCTGGACTACAACGACCTGTGCAACAAGAAGGCTTGCCAGGCCATGCAGACATATATCCATCGTGAGGATGTGGGGCAGCACGTCAGCCAGGAGCCGTTCCTGTTGGCCACCAACGGCAATGCGGCCTGCGAGCTGTTCTTCCACGCCGACAGCAACATCGTTCTTGTCCACACGCCTTATTTGGCAAGTGACACCACCTGGGACTACTACCTGTACTTCTGCCATGACATTGCCGCCACGCAGCTGCGCAACGGCACGTGGCCGGTGGACACGCCGTTCACCACGCTCAACATTGAGAACAAACCCATCGTGGCCTTCTATAAAAACCGCTATCGGGCGGCGCAGCGGGCCTACAACGACAGCATCGCCAAAACCATCACCGACAGTCTGACCGCACTGGCCGACATGGAGGGAATCGAAAAATAATGTACTTTTGCACAAAATTACAAGAACCGGATTATATCACTACAAGTATCTCATTACTTTATGATTGAATACAACACCAAACGGAACAAGCTCGCCATACGGGAGTACGGACGCAACGTCCAGAAGATGGTGGAAGATGCGATGGCCATCCCGGACCGCGAAAAACGGAACGAGACTGCGCGCGCCATCGTGCGAGTCATGGCCCAGCTGAGCGAGGTGAAAGACCCGTCCGTTGCCAACAAGAAGGAGTCGCTGGACTATTGGCACAAACTCTGGGACCATCTCTTTATCATGTCGGACTACAAGCTGGACGTGGACGCCCCGTTCCCGAAGCCGGTGCCGGATTTAACAGAGAAGACGGTTGTGAAGCCGGATTACAACAAGCATCATATCGCCTTGCGCACGTACGGGCGCAACATGGAGAACATACTCAAGGAGGTGGCCGGATACCCTGCACAAGAGCGTGACCGCATGGTCGCCCAGCTGGCAAACCATCTCAAAATGATGTACCTGACCTACAACCGCGATTCCGTCAACGACGCCCTCATCGCCCGACAGATTTTCGAATTGTCCGGAGAAAAGATCACCGTACCCGAAGGCTTTGTCTTCGCCACCACCGGCGAGCTGCTGCAAACAGCCAACAGCAATATGGCCTTCTACGTCACTCCCGACAAGAAAAAGAAGAAAAAGAAGAAGAAAAAAAAGAAGAAAACGCCCATCACCCAATGAACATTCTTGACGTAAACGACGTTAGCAAGCAATACGCCCGTCATCTGGCACTGGACCGGGTTTCCCTCAGTGTGCGGGAGGGTGTGATTTTCGGCCTGCTCGGTCCCAACGGAGCGGGTAAGACCACGCTTATCCGTATTCTGAACCAGATCATCTACCCCGACTCCGGAAATGTCCTGTTTAAAGGAAAGCCCTTGTCAGCGGACGATGTGCGGCAAATCGGTTATCTTCCCGAAGAGCGCGGCCTCTACAAGAAGATGAAAGCCGGCGAACAGGCCCTTTACCTGGCACGCCTCAAAGGTATGGAGCGCATGGAGGCCCTCACCCGCCTGCACCACAAATTCGAGGAGTACGGCATTCTGGACTGGTGGAACCGTCCTGTGGAAGAACTCTCCAAGGGAATGCAGCAGAAAGTACAATTCATCACCACCACCATCCACCAGCCGGCGTTCCTGATCCTGGACGAGCCCTTCAGCGGCTTCGACCCCATCAACGCCAACCTGCTGAAAGAAGAGATACTGAAGCTCAAGGCTGCCGGCACCACCATCATCCTCTCTACGCACAATATGGCCTCGGTAGAGGAAATATGCGATGAGATAGCCCTCATCAACCACGCCCAGAAGATTCTGGACGGCAATCTTTTTGAAATCAAAAACCGCTTCAAGAAGAACATCTTCGCCGTGGAAGTAGCGAACGAAGGGAACTCTTTGGCTGACAACCTCCAGAATGATTTCGAGGTTATCCACAGACAGGCACTCCCCCACTCCATCCACTACGACATCCGCCTGCCGGAAGGCAAGACGGCCAATGACCTGCTGGACATTTGTATGCGCCACAGCAACATCCTCTCCTTCCACGAGACACTTCCCTCCATGAACGAGATTTTCATCGAACAAGTAGAACATTTCAACCAACAGCGCCATGAAAAAGAATAACCCCGTCCTGCTCATCATTGCACGAGAATATCTCACACGTGTACGGAAGAAATCCTTCATCCTGCTGACTATCCTGCTGCCCATCCTGATGGCAGCCATCATCATGCTGCCGGTACTCCTTATGATCAACAGCGAGAAAAAGCAACACACCCATGTGCTGGTGGTGGACGAGACAGAGATTTTCCTCAATGCGTTTGAACCGAACGACAACGTCACGTTCAGCTATGCCTCCGGCGACATCACCACGTTCAAGCAGGATATCCTCCAGAACGACAAGTACAACTGCATCCTACACATCCTTAACAACTCGCAAGCACTGAAATCGAACCTCTATTACAAAGACAAGGTGCCGAACAGCCTGCCCTCCTATCTCGAGCGGCAGATGGATGATATCTTTTTCGACCGCATCCTGCAAGACTCACTACACATCAATCCGGCCCAATTCGAGAAGCTCCAAGAGCTCACCAAAGCCGATGTAACCACCATCCAGATGGATGAAAAAGGCAACGAGCGCGAGAACATCGCCGAGATCAACGAGGTCATCGGCATGGTATGCGGCTTCTTCATCTACTTCATCATCATCATCTTCGCCAGCCAGGTGCTGCGCGGCGTGTTGGAGGAGAAGACCAGCCGCATCGTGGAGGTCATCGTCTCCTCGGTGAAGCCTGTCCAACTGCTGATTGGCAAGATTGTCGGCATCGCCTTGGTCGGCATCACGCAGTTCGTCATCTGGGTCATGCTCACCTTCGGCATCCTGCTCATTGCCCAGATAGCCGCTCCGTCGCTGATGTCCGGTTCCGTGTCCGAAACCGCCGTTCCGGGAGCTGAGATTGCCGCCGACACCCTGCCCGCCGACTTCAGCATTTTCCAGAAGATCAACGAATATTTCTCCGTCTCCTTTGGCGAGATCATTCTCTGTTTCTTCTTCTTCTTTGTGGTCGGATACCTGACATACGCCTCCCTGTATGCCGCCATGGGCTCCGTGGTGGACAACGAGAGCGACTCGCAACAATATACGCTACCCATCACCCTGCCTCTGCTGCTTTCCATCATTGTGGTACCCTCCATCGCCAACAACCCCAACGGCAGTCTGGCATTCTGGTTCTCCATGATTCCGCTCACCTCGCCAGTCTCCATGCTCGTGCGCCTGCCCGCTGGCGTACCTCTGTGGCAGGTGTTTCTCTCTATGGGGTTGGCCGTCGCCTTCCTTGTCTTCTGCATCTGGTTCGCCGCCAAAGTCTATCGGATGGGCATCCTGATGTACGGGAAAAAAGTCAGCTGGCGGGAGATTTTCAAATGGTTGAGAAAATGAAACGACTGCTGTGTTGGATGATGCTCTGCCTGATTGGATTGTCAGCCTATGCACAGGACGACAACCCGACGGAGACGCCGAAGATTGACTCGGCGATGGCCATCTCGCCCGCCTACATGCCCGTTTCCACAGCCTCTCTGTCCGGCACCTTCTTCCTTCCACTGCAGTACCACCCCATTGACACGACCATTTTCCACACCTCCGACTATGACCCGTTCTTCCACACGCAGAATCTGTACCAGACCCTTGGCATCGTCGGTCAGGCCCACAAAAACATGATCTTCGGATACGACCGCGAAATCGGATTCTCGCTGATTACATTACCATATCCTCTTTATTTTAAAACTCAGAAAGACCTGAAACACTACGATCTGGAGACCTCCTTCACCAATATCGCCTACACATACGGTACCACGATAGAGCTAACGAGCGAGCATCACTTCCAGGCCACCCACGCACAGAAATTCAAGCATGTGAGTTTTGCAGGAAACCTGTTCGGATACAGCAACAAAGGCTATTTCATGCGCCAGGGCACCAATCTGATGGCCTTCGACCTTCTGCTGCACTACCAGACACCCCGCAACATCTACGGATTCACCACCTCCTACATCTTCAACCGGAGCAAATACCAGGAGAACGGCGGCCTGAGCGACTACCACTCCTTTGCCGACCGGCCTGCACGTGACACCAACGCCGTACCGCGACTTGGCAGTTACAGCGTGGTGTTCAAGGAAGCCGCCTCCACTATCCTCACCCACGACCTGCTATTCCAGCAATACGTAAACATCAAAGACAAGAAAGACCGCTACTACGGAACGCTGAGCCACAGTTTCCAGTTCAAATCCACCAAGTGTTCCTTTTTGGACGAGAACCTGAACAACGACTTCTATCAGGACCGTTATTTCTTCAGCACAGACACCACCTATGACACGCTCTACTACCACCATTTCATCAACACGTTGCAATGGTCGAATTTTGACCCCTTGACGAGACTCAGCGAGAAGAACTATGCCCTGCACATCGCAGGCGGCATCCAACATGAGTTTGTAAAATCCCGCCTGCCCCATTATATCGCCAACCACTTCTCGTTATTCGCCCGCACCCATATCCGACTCTTCAAGGTGTGGGACATCTACAGTTCCATATCATACTCGTTCCTGAATTATACGAAGAACGATGCCATCGCAGACGTGTCGGCCACCTTTGCCCTTAACCGGAAATGGCGGCACTACCTCGGCTTTGCCGCCGGATTCTACCGTGTGTCGCCCGATTTTTTCTTTACCCATTATTATGGGAACAACAACTACTGGTACCACGAGTGGCCCAAAGAGAACAACCTCAAACTCAGTGCCTTCTATACCATTTTTGACTATAAGCTGAGTTTTAACTATTTCATGCTAAATAACTATATGTTCATCAATTCAGACTACGTTCCGCAACGTTCCGAAAAGAGTATCAACGTTGTACAGCTCAACCTGTTTGCACCTTTGCGGCTGAAGAATTTCAAGATGGATGTCAACATGTCGCTGCAACACGCCACCCAATCCTACGTGGCGGTGCCGCTTTTCACCGGTAAGCTGTACGCCGCCTACTGCTTCCGCATCTTCCGCAACCGTCTGAAACTCATGGTCGGCGGCGACCTCATGTACAACACCTCCTATTATGCCGACGCCTACAATCCCCTACTACACCAGTTCTACCACCAGGAGAGTGAGAAGGTGGGCAACTACCTCTACTTTGACGCCAACCTGACGATGCAGGTGCAGCGCATCGCCTTCTTCTTCCGTGCCGGCAACATCTTCGCCGGAGCCTTCGGCTACGACTACTGCACCACCCCCAACTACCCGATGCAAGGCCTGAACTTCGAAGTCGGTATTACGTGGAAATTCTATGATTAACAATTAAAACAATAAGCTTCACAATAGAGCTCAACACATTATCATTTTAAATACTTTTACATATTACAAACATTATAAACAATGAATTATCGAATCGAAAAAGACACGCTCGGCGAGATGCGCGTTGAAGCGGACAAATTATGGGGAGCGCAAACGCAGCGCGCCATGGAGAATTTCGTCATCGGCAAGAAAAAGATGCCGATTGAGATCATCTACGGCATCGCCACGGCCAAGAAGGCCGCCGCATGCGCCAACTGCGATCTGGGGGTACTGCCCACCGACAAACGCGACCTTATCGTAGCCGCCTGCGACGAAATCCTAGCTGGCCAGTGGGACGACCAGTTCCCGTTGCATATCTGGCAGACCGGTTCGGGCACGCAGACCAACATGAACGTCAACGAGGTAATCGCCCACCGCGGCCAGCAGCTGCACGGCGGAAAGCTGGACGACTATCCGCTCTATCTCTCGCCCAATGACGATGTTAACAAGTCGCAGTCCACCAACGACATCTTCCCCACAGGCATGCGCATCGCCGCCACCAAGATGCTGCTCACGCACACCATCCCAGCCATTTTGGATATCATGAAGACCTATCAGGAGAAGATTGTCGAATACGCCGACATCCGCAAGATCGGGCGCACACACCTGATGGACGCCACCCCGCTCACCCTCGGGCAGGAGCTCTCTGGCCATCTGTCGCAAATTGAGCATGGACTGGACTCGCTGCTCAAGAGCATGGAGCACCTCAAGGAGCTGCCCATTGGCGGCACGGCAGTGGGCAACGGCATCAACGCTCCGGAAGGCTACGACAAGCTGGCGCTCCAATACATCAACACCATCACCGGGCTTGATTTCGTGAACACGCCCAACAAGTTCGAGGCTATGGCCTCCCACGACTCGCTGGCCGAAGTGTCCGGCGCACTGAAACGCTTGGCCATCTCGTTCATGAAGATCGCCAACGACTTCCGGCTGCTCAACTCGGGCCCGCGCTGCGGTATCGGCGAAGTGGTGCTGCCTGCCAACGAGCCCGGCTCGTCCATCATGCCAGGGAAAGTGAACCCCACGCAGTGTGAAGCCCTCTCGCAAGTGTGCTGCCAAGTCATCGGCAATGACGTGGCTATCACCACGGGCGCCATGCAGGGCCACCTGCAACTCAACGTCTTCATGCCCCTCATCGGGCGCGACCTCCTGCAGTCTTCCCGCCTGCTGGCCGACGTGATCCGCTCCTTCAACGACCATTGCCTGAAAGGTATCACGCCCAACCGCGAACGCATCCGCATGCACCTCAACAACTCCCTCATGCTGGTCACCAAGCTGAGCCCCGTCATCGGATACTACAACGCGGCCAAGATCGCCCAACATGCCCTCAACGAAGGCCTTACCCTGCGCGAAGCCGCCCTCGAACTGAAACTTATCAGCGAAGAAGAGTTTGATAAGTGGATGGATGTCAATTAACAATTAACAATTAATAATTAATAGGGAGAGAAGGGAAAGGTTTGTTAGTGTAAAGGTATTAAAGTAAAAGGTTCAAGGTTCATTGTCAAAACTCTTAATTTCTTAACTCCTTAGTTTCAAAGCCCATCGTTCCCATGCTGATTATTCTTGCCGCCTCCTTGCTGCCCGTCATTGTCCTGCTGGTATATATCTATCGCAAAGACCAATACCAGAAAGAGCCACTATCCCTGCTTCTGAAAGCCCTGCTTGGTGGTGTTTTAGCAGGACTGATGGACATCGCATTGCTTACATTTTTCCGATTTGCCGAAGTCACCTCGTTTTCAAGCGGGCTGCACCACTCTTTATATCAGGCATTTTGCCAAGCGGCCATGCCGGAAGAATTCTGCAAGCTGTTTTTCCTATATCTTTTCATTTGGAAAAGTAAATATTTCGATGAATACTACGACGGCCTTGAATATGCGGCCTGTGTGGGCTTGGGGTTTGCCGGTTTGGAGAATCTGATGTACGTTTTGGAAGGGGGACTTGCCGTGGCGGTGGGGCGTGCCCTGTTTGCCGTGCCCGCCCATTTCTTCTTCGCCATCATCATGGGCTATTTCTTCGCTTTCGCCAAGTTCAGGCCCTGGAAGAAGAGCACTTACCTCGCGTTAGCCTATATCTGCCCCGTCATCCTGCACGGCATCTACGATTTCATCCTGATGTATGGTGAATTCATCCAGAAGACCGACACTGCCGTCGCCTCCGTACTGAACCTTATCTTCTACATCTTTTTCATATTCGTATGGAAGACAGCCAACAAACGGATCCAACGGATGTCGGGCCAATAACAATTACCGGCGGCTGAAGAAGAAATCGCTCATCACGACGCGCACCAGCACCCCGTAGTTGAACGTGAATTTATTGCCCTCGCGAAACTCGGGCCGCGGCGAATTCTTCATCTGATAAATACCCGATCGGCCCATATAGCAATAGAACGTGGGATCCAATGACACCGTCTTGTTGATGGCAATCTTCAATCCCGCCGCGCCGGAAAATCCGAAGCCAGGACCGCCATACGTGATATCATAGGTTTGCGCACCAGGATAATAACTCTCACCATTATACGGATCCAGCAACGTATATTCATTACCTACAGATTTTCCCTCCCTATCCAACAACACAGCCTTAAAGGACTTGGCTTTCGCATAGTTAAACTGAATTCCCAGTTCCAAAAAAGGTTTCACATTCTTGTGTACTTTGGAAAAAAGATAGGAAGCCATAAAGTCAATGGTGGAACGGTCCTCCTTGCCCACCAATGCCATCACTGGCAGACGCATCTCGTTGCCCAACGGCTGATCAGACGAAAGCAGACATTGTGCTGAAGAGGTCAACCGGCTGAAGGAATAGGACAACGACAAGCCCCACCCGTTTTTGATTTTATAACGCATACCTAACGCTATCATCATGCTCAACTTGTAGTGGTTTTCCCAATTGTAAATATCAGAACCGGGATCCAATTCCAAAGATGCACTCCCCATCTGCATGCTGGGATAATACTCATTAATAATCTGATCCAATTCATCTTTCCAATATTGGTTAGCAAAAATGTAGTACAGATTATTCTCATTGAGATTACTGCCATTATAATAATTGGCGTTGAACTTGTTGCCGATGAACATACCGCCACCGATGTAAAAATCAAAACCTTTGTCGCACCAGGTGGTATCGGAGAAATGGACAGGAATGACTTCCTGCTCCGGCTGTGCACAAAGGGTCAGCGAGAGCAGAGTTGTCACTATTATCAAAAATAATTTCCTCATACAGGGTTTATTATGGTGAACGGGATCCATTACAGATGGACGCACTCCTTGTAGGCATCGGCGGCGGCCTCCATAATGGCCTCCGACATGGTGGGGTGCGGGAACACGGAGCGAATCACTTCCTCGCCGGTCATCTTGTTGCGGCGGGCCATCACGGCACCGGCAATCATCTCGGTCACATTGTCGCCAATGAGGTGGCATCCAAGCCATTCGCCCGTTTGTTTGTCGAAGATCACCTTCACCAAGCCGTCGCGGCTGCCGGCAGCGGTAGCCTTTCCGGATGCGGTGAACGGGAACTTGCCGATCAGCACCTCACGGCCCTGTTCCACGCAGGCGCGCTCGGTGAGGCCCACGGATGCGATTTCCGGTGTGGTATAGGTGCAGCCCGGAATATTGCCATAATCAACAGGTTCGGGATTCAGGCCGGCGATTTTCTCCACGCACACCTCAGCCTCGTGCGAGGCCACGTGCGCCAGCGCAGGACCGTGTACAATATCGCCGATGGCATACACACCCTCCACATTGGTGCGGTAGAAGTCGTCCACCACCACCTTGCCGCGTTCGGTCTGCACACCGCACTCCTCAAGGCCAATGCCCTCAATGTTGGTGGCCACGCCCACAGCGGAGAGTACGATGTCGCACTCAATCTCCGTGATTTTCTCCTTGGCGTCCTTCACGGTGACCACACATTTGTCGTTCACAAGGTCCACCTTCTCCACTGCGGCGGCGGTCATGGTCTTGATGCCGGCCTTGCGGAAGCAGCGGGCCAGCGTGGCGGCGATGTCGTCGTCCTCCACGGGCACTAAACGGGGCATATATTCCACAATCGTGACCTTAGTACCCATCGTGGCGTAGAAGTAAGCAAGCTCGCTGCCAATGGCGCCGGAGCCCATCACCACCATCGTCTCCGGCAATGCGGGCAGTGTGAGGGCCTCGCGGTAGCCGATGATCTTCTTGCCGTCTTGCGGCACGTTGGGCAGGCTGCGCGAGCGGGCGCCCGTGGCCAGAATCACGTGCGTGGCCCCATAGACCGTCACGGTGCCGTCGGCGGCGGTCACCTCCACCTGATGGCCCGGCAGCAGTTTGCCGAAGCCGGCGATGACCTCCACATTGTTTTTCTTGAGCAGATACTGAACCCCCTTGCTCATCGTCTCGGCCACCGTGCGACTACGTTTCACCACCGCCTCGAAGTCCGGCTTCACGGCACCCTCCACCTGCAAGCCGTACTCGGCGGCATGCGACATATACTTATACACTTGGGCCGACTTCAGCAGCGCCTTGGTGGGAATACAGCCCCAATTGAGGCAGATGCCGCCCAATTCGGCACGTTCCACAACGGCAACCTTCATATTCAACTGCGAAGCGCGAATGGCAGCCACATAACCGCCGGGGCCGCTTCCGACCACGATTAAATCATACGTATTCATATTTCTGCATTTTATTGGATTAATTCTGAAAAAGCCTGCAAATGTACATAATTTTCAAAAACGCACGGACGGGGAATTAACACCGTTGGATTTGACCGGTGTCGGAGACACCGCATCTTATTAACCCTAGATTAGCGCAGCTTAATCTGGGGTGGCGAACACCCACGCGACACCTGCGCGGCGCGGCAGGCGCGTGCCACGGAGAAGGATACATACTCGCCGCGCAACGACGGGGGAAAATTATGTTCATTTTCTTTGGTCTTGCACAAAGAAAACGAACCAAAAGAAATGCGCCTTGCCGCTGAGCAAATGACGGCTAAAATCGGGTCTCGCTCGCTAAACGGCGAAAACTTGCAACACTGCACTGCGTTCCGTGTTGCTTCAAACAGTTCGCCGTTCTTCACGCTCACTCACCACCGATTTCTTCACGCCCTCATTTGCAAGGCGGCGAATTCGAGGCCACAGGCGTGCCGGTACGCAAACACCGGTGTCGGAGACACCACATCTCAATAACCCCAGATGAGCGCAGCGTAATCTGGGGGAAATGCCGCGCATACGCACACCTCCGCGCGGCGCGGCAGGCGCGTGCCACGGAGGTGTGTGCGTGCACGCCGCGAAAAGGAATGAATGCCATAATGCATATAATCACCCAAATTAATTCCTTCATCCCTTATGGATCATCATTCTTTCCCCAACAAACGACATTGTCACATTGCTTTAGCACTTCATCTCTTTTTCTTGTACTAAACTTATAATTACCACATGGACAATGACGATTATATCCAAGATATCTGCATTTTAGTTGATATTTTTCTTGATTCTTTATAATGTTTCCATATTCACACAAAAAGGGAGTAGGATATTTCATGCCATCTTCGTGACTTTTTATAGCATAGAGCACCTCTTGGTAAATAGGAGCTAGGTTATTTGAACTTAGTATGACTTCCTTCTCGGCTTTAGGATCATAATGTAAACCTTCCGCACAAAGGGTATCATCTACTGCCAGGACTTTTCCATACAAACCTGACAAACTTTTAATGTGTCGGAACCATTTTCCCGGCTTAACGGAAACAGGGTTAGCAAAATTGAAGAAACGTATAGGTCGTTCTTCATCATCGCATTCAACAAGATCTCGTACAGCATCTTTTTCATCATTGATTTTAATCTCAATTATTCTCCCACCATTTTGTTTTTTATCGTCAGTGCACTCATGAGTAACCCAGACTTCTATACACACTGGCTGTCTTTTATCATTTTGACTATCTGTCAAAAACAGATCGGCTATATATTTTTTTCTACCATCAGGCAATAGTTGATAATACCCCTTTTCAGAAGTACATGTATCATAAATTTTTTTCAAATCGACAGAATACAATCCCTCACAATCGCACTCTCTCCAATGATATTTATCATAGAAAACACAATTTGACACATTCTTACAGACCTGCTTAGCATGATAACTCACAATAAAACTATCATTTTCTTCAAATCGCTTTTTTATTGCAGCTTTCGCATATTCATGCAAATATTTGTTTGGATCACAAACACTACCTTTTTCATGTCGAAAATGATGTTCTCGAACTTCCCCTAGCACTGGAAACAATTCAGCCCCACAACCATAGCAATGATATTGGGTCTGACTTTTATTCTCTTTAGTAATTTCATTTATAAATACAGGATTCCCATTGTCGTCTATGGCATAGGGATAAGTATATGCATTATTATCACTTATCTTCGCTGGGGTATTCTTACAAATCATCTATAGCGGAATTTTTAACTTTTTCTGTATTAATCTCATCCCAATAAGACAAGACTACAAAACAAGAACTAACTCCATCATGGTTTATCTTTAGTATTATATCACCTTTTGATGTTTTCCATGATGTCTCATATTTACAACGGTCAAACTTAACTTCATACATCCGCGAATTATCATCTTTAGGCTCAGAATAGCCCTCAAATTTTTCATTCACTTCCTCTGGCACTCCATACTTTTGTATCAACATCTCCTTAAGATGACTATATGTACCATACAATTGAGACCACGTTTCATTTTCAGGAAATATCACAGCCACCTTACTTACCACACCCGTGGACTTGGCACTAATTGCGCCAACTTTACAGTTCTTATAGGCAGCAAATTCACCAGAGAATAAGGCAACACCATCCTGAGTCACTTCATGGGTAAATCCTTTCTGTTTCATCTTCATAACAAAATCACTAAGACTTCCATTAATAGGAACACCTTTAAAGGTCATATGTTCCACCTGAGCATTAATGGTGATCATTACAAAACATGACAAAATCAAAAAAACAATCTTTCTCATATCTAAAATTTCAAAGGTTATTTATTAAACATTCGCTTGGGCAATTTCACATATTTCAAACAGTTGTCTTTCAAAAAACGCATAACAGACTCCCACTCTTCCTCTGTCTTATAATCAAGCTTCACATCTATCATAGTGGAGTTACCGTACTCACTATCAATAATATCAACCAAAAATCCATCTTCGGATTCCAAAGTCTTAACCTTAAAATAAGGATTTGTATTGACATGTGCCTTATCCACCCAGCGTTCACCGATAGTAAAGCACACAAGATAATCAGGCAGAATCATATCGGGAAGCGGATTACCGTCCGTACTTACATCCTTAAAGAATGTTATACAATTACTCAATCCCATTCTAGTCAAAATCCCAGGCATCACCTCAAAGAATTGTGAAACAGCATCTTTTCCCGTCTTGTCTTTCCCTGTTTCATCAGCACAAAGCACCGCCAAATCCGGATTATCGGCCAAATCTTGAAAATAATTATGTTTCAACACTTTGGAAATCCTCGCCAATAATTGAATATCCATATTGTTTCGCCTAAAGATATTATACACATTACTTCTTTTGCAGTTAATAGCTTCTGCAAATTCAGTAATATTCCACTGATTCTTACGAACTTCATTTTCTATCAATTCGCCTATAGTTTTCTCAGTCATAATGATATTGTTTTTTTTAATCGGTTGCAAAAATATCTTTTCTTTTAAAACAACATTAAAAACTGGTGTATCATATTTTTGTACATAATTTTTCAGACATAACCTGCCAGCTTCAAAAAAGATGTTTACATTGAGGATACATAAAAAAGAGCATATACGCAAATCTTAAAGAATGTATCGAAAATGGCAGGAATGAGATAACAAACTATCTGCTTTACAACCAATTATCTTTTTATAGGGATGCCTGCTTTTGCTTTCTGGCGTTATTTTACCATAAAAGAGCCCTTGGCTTTTGGTCGTTAGTTATCGGGACTTTGAACCTTGAACCTCAACTAAGAATTTTGAACTATAGCTATGAACTTCCTTACTTTCCCACTTTCAACATTACAAACCCTACAAACTTCGGGATTTATCGCATATCGTTTACCTCCACGCCGGGGTGCTGGCTTTTGTCAAACACAAAATAGCTGTCTGACAGGGTGACGTTGGATTTGAACTGCTCTATATAATAGGTATATACCGTATTGTCTTTGTCATACATCGCAATACGAAGAATATGATGGTTGCTTTTCTGGATATAAAGGCGGATACGGTAATACGACTGCGCGCGCAACGGGGTGAGGTCCACGATGGAGACCGACTGGTTGTTGATGAATTCTTCCCGGATGAACTTGGCGCGGAAATGCTTGTCCCAACCTTTGAGGATGCGTTGCGGATTCATCATATTGTCATCATCCTCCGGATCATACTCATAAATAGAAACTTCATTAGTGGATTTCTGGTAATTCCAAATGCTCTTCCCGTCGCAGAAAAACGATTGCCCATTGTAGGTAGTGCGGTATTTTTCACCCTTGATGGCGAAATCACCCTGCGAGGTGCTCAAGGTCTTGCCCTCTTTGGTGGCTTTCAAGGTGTAATGAAACTGCATAGAGGTGTATGACTGGTACTTTGCAGAGACAGCCTTCAGCAAATCGCCGGCCCCGCCGTCCACATTCTGGGCCGACAGGCTCCACGTCAGGAAGAGAGCAATGAACAGGGAAAGGGTATTTTTCATAATCGATGTTTCAAAAAGGGTTAAATCAAAGGTTTGCAAAACCGAGTTGCGAAAAAAACGCGGAATAGGATGCTTTATTGTGGCAAATGTTTAAACGTTCGCTCAAAGCAGTCCTTTGCTGGCCAGCAGGTCGCGCAGCTGGGCCTCGGTCTTCATCAGCACCTCGCGGGGCTTGCTGCCGTTGGCCTTGCCCACGATGCCGAACTCAGAGAGCTGGTCCATGATACGGCCGGCACGGTTATACCCCAGTTTCATACGACGTTGTATCAAGGACGTGGATCCCTGTTGCGTCTGCACTACCAGCACGGCGGCATCCACAAACAGCGAATCGATAGCGTCGCCGCCAGCGTCATCATCACCATCATCGAAATTGCCGGCATCGCCTGCCGCCGGATCGGGCACGTCAGGCAACTCGTACGGATGCAACAGCGGACTCAGCTCGGATTTTTCCTGAATGTAGTTGGCAATCTTCTCCACCTCGGGCGTGTCCACGAAGGCGCATTGCAGACGGATGAGGTCGCTGCCCGTGGATATGAGCATGTCGCCCTTGCCGATGAGCTGGTTGGCACCCGTGGTGTCGAGAATGGTCTTGGAGTCCACACCCGACTGCACGCGGAAGGCAATACGCGCCGGGAAGTTGGCCTTGATGCTGCCAGTGATGATGTTGACCGACGGACGTTGCGTAGCGATGACCAGATGAATGCCGATGGCACGAGCCAGCTGGGCCAAGCGGGCGAGCGGCTGTTCCACCTCGCGCCCCGCGGTCATGATCAGATCACCGAACTCATCGATAATCAACACGATATACGGCAGATAACGGTGGCCCATCGCAGGCGAAAGGCCGCGCGAGCAGAATTTGGCATTATACTCCTTGATGTTGCGCATCCGCGCCATCTTCAGCAGATCATAGCGGTCGTCCATCTCCTTGCAGAGGGAATTGAGCACATGCACCACCTTCTTCACATCGTTGATGATGGCCTCCTCCTCGTCGGGCAGCTTGGCCAGATAGTAATTCTCTATAGCCGAATAGAGCGTGAACTCCACCTTCTTGGGGTCTATGAGCACGAACTTCATCTCCGCCGGATGCTTCGTGTAAAGCAGCGATGTGATGATGGCATTGAGGCCCACTGACTTGCCTTGACCGGTGGCACCGGCCACCAACAGGTGCGGCATTTTGGCCAGATCCACCACAAACGCCTCGTTGCTGATGGTGCGTCCCAACCCGATAGGCAGTTCATACTTGTTGTTTTGGAATTTGTCAGAAGAGATTATCTCCTTCATGGAGACGATGTTAGAGTTCTTATTGGGCACCTCGATGCCGATGGTGCCGCGTCCGGGTATCGGAGCGATGATACGGATGCCCAATGCAGCGAGGCTCAAGGCAATATCATCCTCCAGATTCTTGATCTTGCTGATACGCACACCCTCATCGGGGATGATTTCGTACAACGTGACCGTAGGTCCGATGGTGGCGGTGATTTTACGGATAGGGATGCCAAAACTCTTCAATGTGGCCTCGATACGTTTCTTGTTGTCTAACAATTCGCGTTTCATCAGCTCTTCCGTGGCCTCCTTGGCGGGATAGTCGTTCAGCAGGTCTATAGGCGGGAACTCGTAAGTGGACAATTCCTTGCGCGGGTCATAGGGTTCCAGATTCCGGACTTCCTCCGCCGTAAGCTCGTGTGGCTCTTCTTCCGGGACTTCCTCAACATCCTCTTCCAAATCATCCTCTGAACCAAACGTTTCATCTTTCACTTCATTGGAAACCAGTTCAAAAGGCACTTCCACATCTTCCTTCACTGGTGTGAACGGTGAATTGGAATATTCGGTTTTCTCGTCGGTATCCTTCTCCGTTTCAAATTCCACCACATTGGCGCCATGGTACTCTTTGCTGAGGCATCCGTGGTCGGTCACATAGAGATCATCGAGGTCCTCGTGCCGGGTATCCGTCTCTTGCGCGGTGGTCTGTTTGCGTTGTTTCCAAGTCTTGCGTTCCGCCGGCGGGTTCTGTTTCCGTTCCTCGATGGAGGTCTGGATCCGCCCGAACCATTCGCTCAGTGGTATGTCATAACACAAGATAAGAATAATGACAAGCAGCACCGCAACTATGAGGTACGTGACCGCCTTCTGCACTGAAGCGAGCAGGAAGGTGTCCACCAGCGTGCCGAAATAGCCGGCCACGAAGGCATAGTCGCCGTCGGGGCGCACGAAGAGGCCGAGGAACATGGATAGCCATGCCATGGTAAGTATCACGTTGATAGTCGTCTTCAGCAAGTTGACGGGAGATTTGCCCACGGTCAGACGCCAGCCATAGAGGAAGAACAGGAATGCGAAGCCGATGGAGCTGACCCCGAAGAGATCGTTGACGAAAAAGTAGGCCAGATAGGCCCCCACCGTGCGGGCGATGTTATGTGACGCATCCTGCCCATCTGACAGGACGAAGTGAATGTTGTTGTGCGCATGGAAGTAGAACGACACGATGGAGACGAAAAGCAGCAGGGCGAAGCACATCAACAGCACACCATAGACCTGAATCATACGCGGGCTTTTCAACTGCTGGAAAAAGGAGCTCCCCCCCGACGACTTCGAGCTGCTCTTACGTTTGCCTTTCGGGGTGGACCCTTTGCGGACCTTGGCATGGCGGGTATTGACAGGCTTTGCCGTCTTGGAGTTTCGGGTGATGACTTGACTGGTAACTTTCATTTACACAGGAAAATTTATAAAAGAGAGGAAAATATTCTATTATGATGCAAAATTAGTATAATTTTATCTTAGTTATTCCGTTAAGTAATTCGGAATATGAACATATTCATGTTAGAAAAAAACAAGTCAGATAGGATTCTATTCGGCTCATTGATATTATTTTTGCTCAAAATTTTTAGCTATGCGTCATTTATTGTTATTACAGGCCGATTCCGGTGCCATGCCGGTTGTTGCCGAACAGGCCTCCCAAGTGCAGGAGACCTCCTATTTCCAACTTGTATTTGCGCTCAACAGCTTATGGATTATGATCCCGCTGTTTCTCATGCTGGGCTTCGCCATCTACCTGTTTGTCAAGAAGCTGATGGTGCTGAACCGTGCCTCCAAGGAGGAATACAACTTCATGAACAACATCCGCGACTTCATCCACGATGGCAAGCTGGACTCCGCCATGGCGCTTTGCAAGGGCAACGACAATCCGTCGGCCCGTCTGATTGAGAAGGGTCTTACGCGCATCGGCCGCCCACTGGATGATGTGCGCACTGCCGTGGAGAACGAAGGTAACATTGAGGTAGGCCGTCTGGAGAAAGGCGTGTCCGCGCTGGCCACCATCGCCGCCATCGCCCCGATGCTCGGATTCTTGGGTACTGTCGTGGGTATGGTCTCCGCCTTCCACAACATGGCCGCCGACCCGAACAACTTCAACATCGGCACCCTGTCATCTGGCATCTACACCGCCATGATCACCACCGTGGCCGGTCTTATCGTCGGCGTCATCGCCCTGGTGTTCCACAACATGATCGTTTCCAAGATCTCCAACGTGGTCTATATGCTGGAGGTCCGCACCACAGAGTTCATGGACCTGCTTCACGAAAACGTCTAAAAAAGCTCCGCCATGGCTATCAAGATGCAAAACAAAATCGATACGACGTTCAGCGCCACGTCCATGTCCGACTTGGTGTTCCTGTTGTTGATTTTCTTCATGCTCACCTCCACGATGGTCTCCCCGAACGCCATCAACCTGGTGCTCCCGAAGAGCAACACAGACAAGCAGCTCGTATCCAAGAACATAGAGGTCTATATCAACGAAGACCTCCTCTACTTTGTCAATCCGGGAGGTTCCAAGGCGCAGCCCATCCCGTTTGAGGAGTTGCTGCCAGCCCTTCAGGATGCCGCCGCCAAGGACAACTCCGACATGAAATCCATCGTGTTGCGCGCCGACAAGAGCGTACCTGTGGAGAATGTGGTTGCCCTCATGGACGTGCTCAATGAAATGAACGAAGCCTACCCGGAAGGGGAACGCTATAAAATGGTTTTAGCCACCGAAGGGAAATGAGAGAATCGAACGAGAATAGAAAAGACACTATCGTATCCTGGGGAACGACGGTCGGCACAATGGCACTCATCATTGTGTTGCTGCTTGCCTTCGGCCTGAAGTCCCAGATTCCACCTCCACCGCCCAAGAAGACCTTCTACGTAGAACTGGAAGCTCCGACGGGTGGTGGCGGCGGCGGTGGCATGGACGCTCCCTCTCCCACTCATTCCCGTCAACCCTCGGCTCCCAACTACGCCACCCAGAACGCACAAGACGCGCCTTCCGTGGCCCATTCCACCAAAACATCCACCACCCCGCAGCCCACACAACCTAAAGTGGACCAGACGGCCATTTTCAAAGGCGGCAAAGGTGGTAGTGGAAGCGGCGGCGGCCAAGGTTCCGGCATCGGCACGGGCACAGGCTCCGGCCTCGGTCCCGGCGAAGGCGGTGGCTCGGGCGGCGGCATCGGCTACGGCACGGGCGCAAGAGGCATGGTGAACAATATTAATACAACTGTTTCTGAAGAGGGACAGGTAAGTGTGGAAGTTCATGTGATGGCCGACGGCACCGTCAGTGAAGCCCGCGTGGTGAACACATCGAAAAACAAAACCACTATCACCAATCGCCTCATTCAACAGCAATGTGTGCAAGAAGCAAAACGAGCTCACTACAAACCAGGGAAAGAGGAATTAAGAATAATTTTATTCCACTAATAAACGCGAAGGGCGTGAAGGACGCAAAGTGTTCGCAAAGTCTTTATAATCCATTCACAATCCGCTTGATTCCCTGCTTCATCAATTCCACATTGAAGTTCATCAGCAATCCTAACTTATAACCTCCCAGTCGAAGATATGTCAACGTTTGCGCCATGTGAATACCTGCCAAAGCAGCCACGCTTTTTGTTTCAATCACCACTTTCTGATCAACTAATAAATCAATTCGAAAGGCGTGCTCAATAACGATATCGTAATATATTATAGGTAAATATTTTTCCTTCTCCACCCGCAAGTCTCGAGATAGTAACTCATAAAACATACATTCTTGGTATGTCTTCTCCAATAATCCCGGCCCCAGATACTTATGTACTTTCACCGCCGCATCCACAATAATCCGCGCCAATTCATTCTCACTCATAACCAACCATTTTTAACATAACACTATATGTAAAACATTAATATCATTAAATTATTGCATAAAAAACAATAAAAATAAAAAAATATTAATCCCAATAATTCTTTGCGTCCTTCGTGTCCTTTGCGTATCATGTATAACTCCCTTCTCGAAGAAATATTCCACGCCTACCCGATGTACCATAAAGTTGGGACGGCAGCATATAAAGAGGGCCTCGAGAATATCGAAGCCCTGTTGCAAATCGTGGGCAATCCTGAAAGAAAACTCAAAGCCATACACATCGCCGGCACCAACGGCAAAGGCTCCGTGGCCCATCTCACCGCCTCCTATTGCCAGGAACGCGGACTGAAGACCGGCCTCTTTACCTCCCCACATCTGGTGGACTTCCGCGAACGCATCCGCATCAACGGCGTAATGATTCCTGAAGAAAAAGTGCTTGAGTTCTTCCAGAAATTCAAACCCTCTTTCAACAAACTCGAACCCTCTTTCTTTGAGATGACTACTGCTTTGGCGTTCTGGTATTTCGCCGAGCAGCATGTGGATGTCGCCGTGGTGGAAGTGGGCCTCGGCGGGCGGCTTGACGCCACCAACGTACTCTCCCCCATCCTCTCCGTCATCACCAACATCACTCTGGAACACACCAACTTGTTAGGCGACAGCATTGCCAAAATAGCCTTCGAAAAAGCCGGCATCATCAAACAGGACACCCCCGTGGTTGTGGGCGAATTTCACCCGGAAAGCTATCCCGTCTTCACCGACATTGCCAACCAGAAAAACGCCCCGCTCTTCTTAGCGGAAAACAATTTCTCCGTGGAGGGCAATCTCTCCGACTGCAAAATCCTTGACATGGAGGGTGAAACCCTTTATGAGCACGTGCACACCCCTCTCGAAGGCGAATACCAGCGTAAAAACCTCGTCACATTCCTGCAAGTGGCGGAACTGCTCCAGCAAATAATGCCCTATGACAAGGATGTCACCGTGCAGGCCATTGAACACGTTACGACTAACACGGGACTGTGCGGGCGCTGGCAGGTGCTGCGCCGCGAGCCGCTCACCATCTGCGACGTGGGACACAATCTCGGCGGGTTGAGCCTCACCATGAAGCAATTGGCTGACATTCCCTGCCGACAGCTACGTATGGTGTTCGGCATGGCCGCCGACAAGGACCTTGACCATATCCTACCACTCTTGCCCTCAAAAGCAAAATATTACGTTTGCCAAGCGCCTACCAACCGAGCCATTGTCGCGGAGGAGTTATCCAGCCGTCTGACGGCTCTCGGGTTGTCGTGCACCACCATTCCCGATGTGTGCGAGGCGTTCCGAAAAGCCAACAGCGATGCCGCGCCCGACGACATAGTATTCATCGGAGGAAGCTGCTTCGTCGTGGGTGAGCTCCTCTCCCATCTCTTCCTCTCTTAACTCCTTAACTTCTTAGTTTCTTAATTCATCCCTCTGATTACACTTAAAACAATAAAAAAGAGGACAACCTTTCGGTCGTCCTCTTCATTTTTTTGGCTAAACTGTCGATTAGATGATACCTTGAGCTAACATAGCTTTTGCAACGCGCATGAAACCGGCGATGTTGGCACCCTTCACATAGTTGATGGTACCATCAGCCTCACGACCGTGCTCAACGCACATGTCGTAAATGTCGTTCATGATCTTGTGCAGTTTGGCGTCAACCTCAGGAGCCGTCCAGTTGATGTGACCGGCGTTCTGGCAGATCTCGAGACCAGAGGTAGCAACACCACCGGCGTTGACAGCCTTACCAGGTCCGAACGGAACCTTAGCGGCTTGGAAAGCAGCGATAGCGCCGGGTTGGCAACCCATGTTGGAGACCTCAGCAACGTATTTAACGCCGTTAGCAAGGAGTTCCTTAGCGTCTTCTTCGCTCAACTCGTTCTGGAAAGCGCACGGGCAAGCGATGTCGCACTTCACGCTCCAAGCTTTCTTGCCGGCCGTGAATTTGGCTTTACCAGGGAATTTGTCGGCCATGTCTTGAACTTTGTTGCGGTTGGAAGCACGCATGTCAAGCATATAGTCAATCATTTCTTTGTCGATGCCGTCAGGAAGTTCGCAGACGCCGTCGGGACCGGAGATGGCCACAACCTTAGCGCCGAGTTCGGTAGCCTTGGTGGCAGCACCCCAAGCAACGTTACCGAAGCCGGAGAGGGCGATGCGTTTGCCTTCCATCGTGTCATTCTGTTGTTTTACCATGCGTTCCACATAGTAGATAGCACCGAAACCGGTAGCTTCCGGACGGATGAGGGAACCACCCCAGCCATAGCTCTTTCCAGTGAGGGCACCGGTAGAATGCTCGCGGGCGAGTTTCTTATAAGCACCGTAGAGGTAGCCGATCTCACGACCGCCAACACCCACGTCGCCTGCAGGGCTGTCCTGATCAGGACCGATGTTGCGCCACAATTCATACATGAAGGCTTGGCAGAAACGCATGATTTCAGCGTCGCTCTTGCCAACGGGATCGAAATCGGAGCCACCCTTGCCACCGCCGAGAGGCAGATTGGTCAGAGAGTTTTTGAAGATCTGTTCGAAACCTAAGAACTTCAACATGGAGACGTTAACAGCCTTGTGGAAACGGAGACCGCCCTTGTATGCGCCGAGAGCAGCATTGAATTGGACGCGGTAGCCGAGGTTCGTGCAAACCTCACCCTTGTCGTTAACCCAGGTCACGCGGAATGTGAAGATACGATCGGGTTCAACAATGCGCTCAACGATCTTGGCAGCCTCGAATTCGGGGTGCTTGTTGTATTCTTCTTCAATCGTTTCCAGGACTTCGCGAACGGCCTGCAAATACTCATTCTCACCAGGATGTTTGGCCTCCAGGTTAGCCATGATTTCATTTACTTTCATATTATTGAAATTTAAAATTTAGGATAGTTGTAGAACTTTTTAATCGCTTTTGAAAAGCGGTGCAAAGGTA
>JAIKYR010000070.1 GCA_024682995.1 Bacteroidales bacterium
TCTGGAATTGTCTCCCCTAAGGCCTGTTTAGCGGTGACGATAGCCCGTTTGAGCAGTTTCCCGAGCCGGCGGGCCACCATGGGAGGGAAATGGTTTTTATAATCGGGATCAATGGATTCGTTGTAGGGCTGTGTGTGCGGTACCGGCATGTCAAACCAGTCGTCGCAAAGAGGCTGCTGGATGGAGATTTGCGCCACGGACTGTATGTAGCAGGACGAAGTCTCGGGGAACGGGATGCTATTGGCGGTATTTTTAGGAATGGAGAAGATGCAGGAGGAGTCGTTTCCCCCGAATCCGAACGAGTTGGTGAGTACGTGCCTCAATCCGACAGGATGGATAACATGGTCCACGGGGCGGAAGTTGTGCTTTTCGATGGTGTGTTGGAAGCCCAAGTTGGCGGGAATGAACTGATGTTGCAGTGCCAGAATGGAGATGACGCTTTCCACGCCGCCGGCGGCACTGGTGGTGTGCCCGGTGTAGGATTTTGTGGATGAGACGGGCGGTACCGTGTCACCGAAGATGCGCATCATGGCGATGCCTTCACATTCATCGTTATTGCCGGTACCGGTCCCATGCGCGTTGATGTAGTCGATGTCGGACGGCTTTAAACCGCTCTGTTCCAGTGCTTGGCGCATGGCTAAGAAAGGGCCTTCCCCATTGGGGGAGGTGGCGGTCTGGTGGTAGGCGTCGCAGGCGTTGCCGTAGCCGGAAAGTACGCACAGGGGCTTGACGTTGCGCTCGCAGGCGCTCTCCGCACTTTCAATCACGATGTAGGCAGCTCCTTCGCCAAGGTTCAGCCCATGACGCTCCGCGTCGAAAGGCCGGCAGGGTTGCGGGTCCAGAATCATCAGCGTGTGGAAGCCGTTGAGGTGGAAGGCGGAGAGGCACTCGGTGCCACCCACCACGGCCATGTCCACCTGTCTCGAGCGGATAAGGTCGGCACCGAGGATGATGGCGTTGGCTGCCGAGGAACAGGCGGTGGAGATGGTGGTGATGAGGCTGAACTTGCCGGCATACTCTTCGGCAATTAAGTCGGTACAGGCCCCGCAGTCGTGCATGGCGATGTACTCTTTGTGTTCCTCGCTGGTGCGGAAGTCATGGTAGTAGCGCTCGCTTTTCTCCATGCCGCCGACGGTATTGCCGGAGATGAAGGCGATGCGCTTCCGGTCAGCGACATCGGTCAGACGTGCATCATCCAGGGCTTCGCGCAGGGCCACACGCCCTAGCAGGGATGTGCGGGTGATGATCCGCTCTTCGGGGAAGCCGATGAGTGCTCTCAGCTCTTCATCACTGTAGGGGACCTCGCCCACGGGCAGGTCCTTGTGCCGGGTTTGCAGATGACGGATGGGGGCGATGGCCCGCTTTCCGGCCATCAGCATGCGGAGGGTGGCCTCTTTGCCTGCCCCCAAAGCGGAAATGATCCCCATGCCGGTCACTACAATGTTGCCCATAACAGCTTATTTCGTGCGGTTTGCTTGGATGTATTCGGCCATTACACGCACGGATTTGAAAATTTCCTTGCCTTGTTCGGCGTTGGCCAGCTTGATACCGTAGTTCTTGTCCATGAGCACGATGAGCTCCAGCGCGTCAATGGAATCCAACCCGAGACCCTCCCCGAAAAGCGGGGCGTTCTCGTCGATATCGGCGGGTGTCATGCCTTCCAGATTCAGCACATCAATAATTCCTTCTTTCAATTCTAAAATCAATTCTTCCATATTCTAATATGTTTTAAATAATCTTATAAAATCTAAAATTATTAACTATTAATTATTAATTATTAATTGTTAATTGTTAATTGTTAATTGAACCAAGTACATTCTCACATCACACCTCCCATTATCATAGTCCACCCAGCCGCAGATAATTTGTGTCAACTCCGGATTAGCGGCGAAACATTGATCTATCGTTTTTTGCACCAATTCAGAAGAGAAGGCGGGAAACACATAGAAGGAGCTTTCGCCTCCTATTTTGTGGCGGATGGCAATTTCGCCGGTAACGATGTTGGCTAACGTATAGACGAAAATGGCCGGGCTGGGGTAGTAGTTGTCCGCATCTTGTATGGTGGCTTGATAATGGCGGTCGTCGTCCAGAGAGGATGCCTGGTTCATCAGCACCACGGCCCAGTCGGGTTTCACCGTTTCGCGGTCAAAGTCCACATCCTTGAGCAGGAGTTCTGCTGCCAAGGTGCCAGCCTTGCAGAGGTTGTCCATTTTGAAAAATTTGGGGTACTGCATCCCAATGGAGTGGTAAATGTCGGCCATCCAGTTGTCGCTCTCTCCCGTGCGCGTGATGATGGTCTGCCCGTTCAAGATAACGCTATCATCGTTGATTTTGCATTCGGAAATCACAGAAATTGTTGTTTTTTCCCGTTGTAGAGACGCAATGCATTGTGTTTTTACGGATTCATTATTCCGTTTGATTTCCATCAGCAATGCCGCGTTGCTGCCTCCGAATCCGGAGATCAGTTTCATGAACGCGTCGCCAGATGTGGGCTGAGGTTGCAGGACCACATTGACGGGACTTGCGGTGCCGGGTGTGTCAGTGCCCATGGAACGGATGACCGTTTGGTGTTTGAGGGCTTGGTGCGACAGGATGGTCTCCAACACGCCGGCAGCGCCCAGGGTGTGCCCGAAATAGCCTTTCAGACTGTTAACGGGTGTGTCTTGCAGGCCGGCACGGTAGATGGCCACCGACTCCATGTCGTCGTTGTAGGGGGTGGCGGTACCGTGCGCGTTGATGAAGGTTATGCGGGAAGTGTCGTAGCCGCGTGTCACTTTGGTGATGGAGCGCAGCAGGCCTTCTCCTGTGCGGGAGGGACCGGAGATGTGGTTGGCATCGTTGTTGATGGCGCCGGCACGCAGAATCAGTGCGTTGTTGGGCACCTGCGTGAAATCACTGCCAGTAGTATAGACAATGGCGGCGGCGGCTTCGCCGAGGTTTAGCCCGCAGCGGTTGGCATCGAACGGTTTGCAACGTTCCTTGGACAGGGCCTTGAACGACTGGAAGCCGGAAACGATGAATTTGGATAGGGTCTCAGCCCCGACGACCACGGCGTATTGGTAACGGCCGGCATTCAGCAGGTTGGCAGCTGTTATCTGGGCTGCGCATCCGGAGATGCAGGCGTTGCTGACCACCACCGGGGTGTTGGGATTGTCAAAAAACTCAGCGATGAGCTGTGCCGAGCGCCACAGATAGACGCGCTCCGGCTCATAAGGGTTTTCTTCCAGCAAATCCACATTGCCCTTGGTGGTGGAGAGGATGAAGATGACATTGTCGCGGTCGGCGGCGATATTGGCCTCTTCGATGGCTTGGCTGGCGGCGATGATGGCCGCTTTTTCCATCTTGGTGTAACCGGCGGTGCCGTAGTCCCACAACGCGCTGAAAGACTGGTCAAGGCGTACCTCGTCGAAAAGGGAGAGGAAGCAGGGCTCGGGCAACCCGAAGGCATGTTCGTAGTATTGCAGACGGCTTTCGCCGCGGAGTATGGCATCAAAGTTGCCATGACTAGTCATGGCAAGAGGGGATATGATGCTGTCTCCAATACTGTAAATCATACACTTATGTGTAAAAACCACCTAATTTAAAATAGGGCGCAAATATACAAAAATTCGGCAATTACGGAGACAACGCCTACGTTAGAACGTGATCAGGTTGTCGTTTTTTTCTTTTTTACTATAAAAATTATTGAAATATTCTTATCTTTGCAGCGTTGTTTCAGCACGTTTAGGACGTATAGCGTCACGACCTTCACAATGGTAGCAGATAGCACTGAAAGACTTACGGAACCGCACTATCTGGTGCGGTTCTTGTTTTATAAAATGTTTTTGTGGCGAGTCTTTTGCGTCCAGTTCTGGTGCATTCCACATAGTAATATTCTTTGTCAAGAACTTTACGATAAACTATTGTATCAGGGTACTTGCCCATCATAATATCATCAGCTGCAGCTATAATCATTGGTATCAGGCAAAAATCGGCTTCTGTTATGTCAGGGTGTTTTTTCTGAATATGTTTCACCGCCGAAATGTCTATCATCCGCTGAAACCCTGTCACATCACAATTGAGCAGGGCGTTTAATATTACAATCTCTTTAGGGGTTGGCACTCCTATAATTACCCAACGATTGTTCTCCCATTTTGTGTTCTTTGCTTCTCGCACGAGTTTGAGAATACGTTCCTCAATGCTGATAAAATCCTGTATTTCCATAACATCACTTTTCTTTACTATCTTTTTTAACAGCGTTAAATAAAATGCAAAGATAATATTTTAATAATAAATCCTATACTGTTTATTTAAAATATTGATTCTGTGCCCATATCGAGGCAAAAGCTCGGTAGGAATGCGCCTGCGCATACAATATTGCGGCGCGGAGGGACGTGGGGAGATTCCGCCGCTCCTTTCGTCGCCGGCGGAATGGTGCAAACCTCACTTGCTGTTCAGGCGGCGGTAGACGGTCTTTCCCAAAAAAACAAATTCTTGTGCCGCCGCATTCTTGTTTTGGCCTACGCGCACCATTCCGCGAAACGCAATAGCGTTGAGCGGAATCCCCAAATATTCAGTAAACCGCAAATCGAAAAAATCACTACCTTTGCCCCCGCAATGAACCGACTTCGCACATATAGCCCCACCACCTCCCGCGCAGGCGTACGCGCCCGCCAGTAGAACGCAGAGGCGCGGGAACTCCCATACTGACTACTGTTCACTGATTACTGCTCACTGGACTCACACCTTCTCCGCAAAAGAAAAGGACACCGAAACCGGCTTTTCAGTTACCTCGCTGCGCTTGGGTTCCTCCTTTTCGCTCAGCCAAACCCAAACAAGTTCGGTTTGGCATTCGCTCATGCGTCGGTTTGGCGCAAGGTATTATTAAAAAATAAGTGTTTTTGTTATGAAAAGAGTCATGACACTTTTGGCAATCCTGACGACAGCCGTGCTCTCTTCGGCTCAGAACGACAATGGTCGCTATGGCTACGGCAACATCTTGTTTTCCTATGAAATAAGACAAATGGATAGTGTGATTTTTGTTGATAAAATTGCCAACCAGTCAACAACGGCGATATGTGTTGAAAAGAAAAACCTGTTAAAGTTTGCAGATAAGGATTCTTCCTTCTATACCTACTGGGAAGTACTGCCGGATGCATTCAGGTTTTTGGATCCGGACTGGTTTCCTTTTATTTTCCATTATGTTATACCGTCCATTTCGGACACAGCTGTCGTTTCAACAATAAAAAAACAATATTTTGAAAACGGGTTATGCAAAGTTGGATATAGTGACCTGTGGGGTGGCAGCCAACGCGAGCGTATTCCTTTCCATAATCTTACATATTCCTATTTGAATTGTAATCATTATTTGGTTTTGTTGATGCCATACAGGTTTTATGACGAACATGTGGAGTATTTATGTATTCTTGATTATGATACTCCTACTAAAAGACATTCCCAAACAGCCTTGCTGAAAACACCATTTGCCGAAGGATTCTATATAAAGTTGCTGTTGCCGTTGTTCTATTATCAAGATTCCGCAAACAAAAATGTATCAGAATAATTTTATACCAACCCCAATAACCAACTGCCTTAACTCCTTAGTTCCTTAACTTCTTAACTATAGCCCCAACTGCCAATGGCCAACCGTCAATCTCACGTCTTCAAATTTTATTACCTTTGCAGCGGATTTTAAAAATACGGATTATGAAACGATTCCTACTTATAATGACGGTGGTGGCCGGTGTGGGCCTCCTCTTTTCAGCCTGCACCAAACAGTGCGACTGCCATAAGGTTACACATTATGAAACCTATAGCACCGAACAGTATTTTACCGAAACGATTGACATGGATGAGTCGTGCAGTCGTTTCAACGGTGAATTCTTTCATGAGGATATGTACGGAAATACCGTGAGTGTGGATGTGGTGACTTGTAGGGAATCCCGGTAGTTGTTATTTAAACAACCCGTTCTGTTTCTTCCATTCCGTATAAAACGCTGGGGTTTGCCATACCAGCTGGTGTTGCATGTCCAAAAACACCTGCACCGAATGGCCGCTGGCTATCAGTTCGTTGGTGTCAACATGTCGTATTTCATAATCGAAGATGATTTTGGCCGCATCGGTCTCCCGGTAGGTGCAGATGATTCGCAGCTTGTCGTTGAGGGTGGCGGGTTTCTTATAATTGATTTTCAGCTCCACCAAAGGCGCGTAAAAGCCCATCTCGTACATATATAGGTATTCAAGGTGATAGGTCTTTCCGAAAAGCTCGCGGGCATCCTCAAAATACAGGGCGTAGTTCCCGTGCCACACGATACCCATGGAGTCCACCTCGCTGAAACGTACCTCCACTTCCTTCTCAACTTGCAATATCTTCTGGGTCATTATTTCCAATTTTAAATCTAAACAATGATTGTAAACCATCGGCTATGTCTGCTTTTAAACAAAACACGTCCCCCCCCTTTTTTTTATTACCATATAACTATTAATTATTAATTATTAATTGTTAATCACAAACACCTTCATATCACACTGTGCGATGATCTCTTCCGCCCGATGTATCTCGGCGTGTACGATGATGGCCTCGAAGATTTCGTTTTCGACGGTGACGGTGGTCTGCAGCGTGTCGCCGGCAGCGGGCCTCCGGAAGACCTCGAAATGGTTGATTGACCCGATGACTCCGATGCGGACGGGTTTGTCCTGATTGAGCCATCCGATACGGGCGGCGCAGGTCTGGGCGATGTTTTCCATCAGTCCGGATTCTGACAGACCGTCATCGCGAAGAAACAGGCAGTCGGCTGGGATGCGGAAATCGGTGCGCACCGTGATAGGATCGCAGCTCAGGAGATTGTCCACCATGACCATAGGTGGACGTTGCGGGATGAATGGAAGAGCAGGTGTGGGGAACATGTTGTCTTATTTGAGTTTGCACTGCATGATGCTGTGTCCGAGGCCAAGTCCGTCGTGGATGGTCTCAATGGCCAGTCCGGCATCCGCCACACAACGGGCCATGTCGCCAGAGTAGTACATCTTGCTATTTCCGTTGGCTAATGCGGTGAAATAAAGGCTGATCTGTGCCATACAATAGGAGGCGGTCTCAAAACGCTGACGGTCCCAGAAGGTCTCCATGATGTAGAGCCGGCTGTCGTGGTTCATGGCAGCGGCGGCGCGACTCAATATGCTGGTGACCTCTTCTTCGGAGAAACAGTCGAGGAACTGACTCATCCAGATGGCGTTGAATCCCGTGGGGAAAGGTACGCTGGGGTCCAGTAGGTTGCAGCCATGCCCGTGGATGCGGTCGGCCCCCTCTAACCCTTTGGTCTGTTCGCGCATCATGGCCAACTGTTGGGGCAGGTCCATAATGGTGACGTTGACGTGTGGGTCATGCTTCACACATTGTGTGGCCCAGCGGCCTGTGTTGCCTCCTACATCCAACAGCGTTTTCGGATGTCGTGCAAACACGATTTCCAAGGCTTGAGGGAAGGAATTGTCAGAATAGAAATGGTCGAACCCGAACCAGCTTTCCTGCACTTGCGGCGGCAGTTGCGAGAGCCCTTCGTAGATGGTGGGCCACTCGCCGAACACCTTCAGTCCTTCAGGCTTTCCGTTGAGGATGGCCTCTTCCAGACGGAACAGTCCGAGGTAGTTCACGTCGTGGTTGAAGTTCATGTTCACGCGGGTCATCTCGTCGTTGATCAGGAACCAGCCAGCCTTGGCCAGATGGAAGCGGTCGTCGCGCATGATGACGGTGCCGGTGGTCAGGGAGGATTCCAGTAGGACCTTGGCTCCGTAGAGCGAGATGCCGGCTTTCTCGGCCACCTCGGCCATCGTCAGCCCCTCTTTTTCGTCACCCAACATCTGGAAGATGCCGAATTTGACCATGAGGCGGGCCACCTGGAACACGATGGGGCCGAAGGCGATCTCCTGAGCCAGACGCTGTGCCTGCATGGCGGAGAAACGATCTTTGGCGTACATTTCTTTTTGCGGAGAGGATAATTCCATGGGATTATGTTTTTTTAAGATTTAACGTTTTGAAATTCCAGATTTTGTTTCCAACCCCCAAAAATCGTACAGGTTGAACCATTGTTCCGGATATTGTCTGAGAATATCTTCCACGGCGGTCACATACTGTCGGAGCAGGTGCTCCGTTTGCGCGGTGACACTGGTCAGGGTGGTGTCTGCCGTCAGTGGGATAAGGTATCCTTTGTAGTCTCTTTTTTTCTCTTTCATCAGAAAAACGGCGAGAATGGGGATCTCCATCTGGGCGGCCAGACGGAACGGCCCGATGGGGAACTCGGCGGGATGCCCGAGGAATTCGACCACTTTCTTTTTGGGGCTGCCGAAGATGCGGTCACAATGGATGGTGATGATTTCGCCGTTATCCAGCGCGTTTTTGATGGCGAACAGATGTGACATGTCGGGCGTCACGGGGATGAGTTTGACGTGGTTCTCCTGGAATGTCTCGATTCTCCGTTGTTGCATTTCTGGGTTTTCGCCGCCGAAGATGATGCCGTTGATGGGTTTCTGGTCTTGTTTGAGGCAATGTCCCAGCAGTTCGAAATTGCCGATGTGAGAACCCGCCAGCATGAACCCGGAGGGTTGGTCCAGCAAGTTGTGGAACAGATGTTTGTCGGGGATGTCCACCGTGAACTGGTCGCTGCGTCCGGCCAGCAGGGCGAACTTGTCGATGACCACCTTGCCGAAGGTGTGCGCCGTGCGGGCCGTGGCTTTCAGGGCACGCCATCGGCTGTAGCCGTGTATCTGGTGGAAATAGTTGTAAAGGGCCCGGTTGGGCTTTCGTGATAACAGCAGGCAGAACGGGATGATAAGGTAGAGGATGGGGTAGAGGGTTGTGACCTTGATGTGCCGCAGCAGGACGAACAGGAAATGCTGACCGAACTTGCCGCCGCTTGTTTTGCCTTGCCACTGCCGCTCTTCCGCCATGTTATTCTTTCACTTTGTTGGCGATATAATCGTAAAACTGTCCCAGTGTCTTCACATCCTTCATCTCTTCCGGTTTGATCTTGAAACCGAAATTGCGTTCCACGATGACGACGATATCCACGAAGTCCAGACTGTCGATGCCTAAATCTTCCTTGAGCAGGGCTTCTTCTCCCAGCAGATTCTCTTCTATCTCAATCTCTTCAACTAAAAAGTTGTTCACCGTTTTGATGACGTCTTCTCTTTGCATATTTATTTTTAATTATTTGATTTTCTTAATGACCAAAGCACTGTTGGTACCGCCGAATCCGAAGGAGTTGGAGAGGTACACATCAATGTTCTTTTCTATGGTTTTGTTGATGATGTTCAAATGTTTGGAATATTCGTCAGGATTTTCGAAGTTGATGTTAGGGGCGATGAATGAGTTGAGCATCATCAGGTTGGAATAGACGATCTCGCTGGCGCCAGCCATCCAGCACTCATGGCCGGTCATGGCCTTGGTGGAGCTGATGGGGGTGTGGCATTCGCCGAACAGAGCTTGCAGGCTCATGGCCTCAAAGGCGTCGCCCTGGAGGGTGGAGGTGGCGTGTGCGTTAATGTAGTCGATGTCCGCTGGCATCACGCCGGCATCCTGCATGGCGCGGCGCATGGCAGTGGCAGAGCCGTGGTCGCTCGGCTGCGAGATGTTGGCCCCGTTGGACGAGAACCCGTATCCGGCGACCTCGGCGATGATGGTTGCGCCGCGCCGGACTGCATGTTCGTACTCTTCCAGAATCAGCGTGGCGGCACCGCCGCTGGGCACCAGCCCGTCACGGTCGCGGTCGAAGGGACGCGAGGCCTTTGTGGGGTCGTCGGTGCGGATGGAAAACGCCCCGATGCCGTCGAAACTGCCCATGGAGAGGTAGCTGGTCTCCTGCGCACCACCGCAGATGACTACATCCTGCATCCCGTTACGGATGAAGAGCAACCCCAAGCCGATGGCGTGCGACCCGCTGGCACAAGCCGCGCTGATGGTCATGTTCACCCCACGCAACTTGAAGATGGTGGACAAATTCATGGTTACCGTCGAGTTCATCGACTGGAAAATGGCCCCGGAACCCATCATCTGGGTGTCTTTGTACTGCATGGCTGTGGAGTGGGCCTCAATGACCGCCTTGGCCGATGAGTCGTTGCCGTAGAAAATGCCGACCTCGTTCTGAGCAAGATAGTCCATGTCAATACCGGCGTTTTTCAGCGCTTCGGCTGTGGCCATGTAGGCGTATTCGCCCTCTTCGGCCAGACATACGCGGGAACGACGGTCCAGAACGCCTTTCAGCAGAGGACGTTCCACAATGCCCGTCAACGGTGAACGATAGCCGTACTCCACCCGCGCGGGATCAATGTCAATGCCCGACTTGCCAGCATACAACGACTTCGTCACCTCGTCCAGGTTCTTTCCCAGACAAGAGTAAATACCCATTCCCGTAATGACAACACGTCTCATTTTGTTTTTTAACTATGAACTGTTAATTGCTAATTGTTGATTGTTAATTAGGTGTAAAGCCCCCCATTAATCGAAATCGCCTCCCCGGTGATGTAAGCGGCGTCGTCCGAGGCGAGGAATCCGACCAGAGCGGCCACTTCTTCCGGCTTGCCGAAACGTCCGGCTGGAATCATCTTCTTGAAATCAGCCTCGTTGAAATCCTTGGTCATGTCGGTCTGGATGAAACCGGGTGCCACAGCATTCACGGTGATGTTGCGCGATCCGATCTCCTGGGCTAATGCCTTCGTGGCTCCGATCAGGGCAGCCTTGGCCGCCGAATAGTTGGTCTGGCCTGCCTGTCCCTTCAGTCCGGAGAGAGAGGCCATGTTGATGATGCGTCCCTTGCGGTGCCCGATCATGCCCTTGAGCAGCCGGCGCGTCGTGTAGAAAAAGCCGTTGAGGGTGGTGTTCAGCACGGATTGCCAGTCGCTGTTCTGCATGAAGACCATCAGCGTGTCTTTCCGGATGCCGGCATTGTTGACCAGCACGCCGATATAGTCGTCGGGATGAGCGGCTTGCCAGGTGTCGATGGCCTTGTCCACGGCTTCGCTGTCGCACACGTCGAAAGGCAGCAGTTCGGCGGTTCCTCCGGCCTCTTCAAGGAGGCTTTTCGTCTCCATGGCCGCATCCTGGTTGGACTGGTAGTTTATCAGAACTGGAAATCCCATGGCGGCAAGTTTTTGGCAAACAGCTCTGCCAATTCCGCGTGAACCTCCGGTGACGAGTGCGTAATTCATATTGTGTGTGAAATTATTACAAAAAAAATCCTATTATAAAAAAACGGTGCAAAAGTAGTAATTTTTTTGATATGCTTCGTTATGCGAGAACGGCCTTGAATGGCAGATAGTTGCCGCCCTTTGGCCCTCCTTTGATGGCGAAGGCGATATGTTGGAAGCAACCTTTAAATTCGGGCTCAGCAAGGGTCTCGCGGAAGAGCTCGGCGATGTGCTTGGGCGGATTGGCGAAGGCCCCGCATCCGAACGCCCCCAGCACAAGGTTGTGTTGCCGGTTGTCGATGGCAATGCGGAAGATGGTACGCATCTTGTCGCGGACGGTGGGGATGAGGTTATCGGTGATACGCTCTTCGCCGTTCACCGTGTGCAGGGTGGGGCGGTTTATGGCAGCCACCGCTATGAAGTTGACCTTCCAGGGTTCGTCCAGCAGAGCGTAGCCTTGGCTCTCGGTGTCGCGGAAGACTGTGGCGCCCGGCGTATAGCAGCCCCCGAAGTGACGGTCCATGGGATAGCTCTCCGAGGAGCGGGGCACCTCGTAAAGCATCCCGAAATCCACGAATTGGAAAAGCGATCGGTAGTAGTCGGAGCATCGGAAAAGATACTCTTCCTGTGCTGCGGCCCCGTCTTGCACACCCCCGCCCGGATGTGTGGCGCTGGCGAAGTTCAGCACGCAGACCGGCTCGCCAAGTTCCTCCTGCATCTTGTGGGCATAGAACAGAGTGTCAGCCTGCACCACCGTGACGGTGTTCGTGTATGGTCTTGATATGATGTCGGGTGAGAATCGTGTGCGGTAGTAGCGTGTCTGCTCCCAGATGCTTTCGTTGAAGGCAGGGTCCACCATCTGGCCACTGCGGCTGATGTAACGGCCCGCTCGCACCACCTGAGTTGTGTTAAAAAAAACTAATTGGCGCAATTGCTTCAGGGCTATGCGGTTCATGGGATGCTGGGAGGTGGTAAACTGCTCTTTCCAGACGATGTCGTCCCAGCTTGGAATGGTATTGTTTGCCATAGTGTTCTGAGAATGTGAATAGGGGATTAGAGCTTGTTGGCGGTTTTCTTTAGGATGTTTTCGTCCTTGTAGTAGATGTCTTCCCGATATTGGATGCGACCGTCCTCCCGTACGAAACAGGTGTAATATTCGATGTAAAGGGGCATTTTCTTTTTCAAGGTGATGCCGGTGGGTTTCAGCTTGCGGTAGAACATGCGTTCGCTGTCGGTGAGGCGTTCGTATCGTATGGAATCCCGTTTTTGCATCTCCTCCAGGAATTTCTCGCCCTTCTCTGTGGTGGGCGCGTCCCCCACAAGG
>JAIKYR010000085.1 GCA_024682995.1 Bacteroidales bacterium
TCGCCGGTGTCTCCGGCTATCAGGTGCACGTGGGTAACCACATTTACAGCTCCGGCGACAAGTGCGACATCCTGGTCGCCATGAACCCGGCCTCCCTCAAGTCGAACCTCAAATGGGCCAAGAAAGGCGCCACGATCATCGGGGAAGGTGGCGATGTCGTTGCCTGTCAGGGCTGAGGCGTCCGAGAACAAGGTTCCGGAGAGCTGCATGCCGTCGCCAGAGTCACCCGCAAAACGCACGACGATGTCGTCGATTTTTGTAATTTGCTCGTTTGCTGCCATAATGACTGTTTTAGTATGAGTTTTGTTTTAATTAATTATAAATCAATATGATAAATGATGTTGAAAAGGCTTTTTGTTAGCCTTTCAAAACGGCGGCAAAGGTAATTATTTTATGTGTAAAAATCCATCCGAAAAATAAAAATCCTACCCCAAATCCAATTCATTTGTTGGCTTGTTTCGAAGTCATAAAAAAAAATCATTTTTCCAACCGAACGTATTTGTTTTTTTTGTTTCTTTGCAGCGCAAAGTACTTTTTATTCTATGGAAAAGAAAGATGTTATTCAGACACTGGACGACATACGCGACATGATGGCGAAGTCGTCACGTTTTCAGGCAGTTAGTGGAGTTTCTATCATTGTCGTCGGCGTTTATGCCTGTATCGCCAGCATATTCGGCTATTGGGTCATCGGTGCGCCCGACACGCTGCCCTTCCTATCCGGCAGGCAGGATGTTTTCCAACTTAACACCCCTTATCGCATCCGTTTGGCTTGCTTGTTGGCGGTGGGTCTGTTTGTGTTGTCGCTGGCCACGGTAATCCTGATGGCCTACGCCAAGGCACGTCGCCATAATCTTCGCTTCGTGGCTGACAAAAGGATGCTTCAAATGGCTTTCAATTTCCTCCTGCCGCTTGCGGTGGGCGGTGTTCTTTGCCTGGCGCTCATTCTGCAAGGCCACTATGGCCTGACCTCCTCCATCATGCTTCTTTTTTATGGTCTCGCTTTAGTCAATTGCCAGCATTACACCTATCCTGTTTTACGTTTCCTCGGGTATGCCGAGATTATGCTTGGCATCATTGACTGCTTTTCCATCCATTACGCTTTGCTTTTCTGGTTTATCGGCTTTGGCTTGCTGCATATCCTGTTCGGCATTTTTTATACCATTAAATACGATAATGTGAAATGATTGCAGGTTTCGAACATCTGAACAAGGCTTTTGAAAGCAAGATCCGGCTGGGGATCATGTCGGTGCTGGTGGCCAACGAGTCGGCGGATTTCACTGCGCTGAAAACGCTGCTGCAGCTTACCGACGGCAACCTGGCGAGCCATACCCGAAGTTTGGAGGATTTGGGTTACATACGCTGTGAAAAGTCTTTTGTGGGACGTAAACCCAATACCCGTTTCTATGCCACGGAGGCAGGCCGCGCGGCTTTCGCCGACCATATTGCTGCACTGGAGTCTTTTTTAAAAAACCAGAAAGAGGTTTGATTTTTTTTATTTGTAAACTTTGTAATTCAAAGTACTTTTTAATTATTAATCTTAAAAAAACAACAAAAATGATGAATGAAGAAAACAATGTGACGAATGGTTCGATGGTCAGACCTACAATGCCATCGGGATTGCCGGATATGAAGACGAAACCGGCATCTTCAAAGTCGAAACTTTGGCTGAAGTTGTTGCTGATTGTCGTGATCAGCTTGGGCCTGTTGATTCCCCAGCAGATGATGCTGCATCTGGTGAACGAACGGAACGACACGCTGCGGGAAGCCGAGCAGGAGGTGGGTGGCAAATGGAGCGGCTCGCAGCGCATAGCCGGTCCGGTGATATGCATCCCGTCTGTGAAGAAAGACGGCAACAGCCTGTATATCCTACCCGGGAACCTGTCGGTGCAGGGCGACGCCCAAGTGCAGACGCTCCGAAGGGGCATCTTCGACATCACGGTGTTCACTGCGCCGCTCGACATCCATGGAGAATTCGCGTATCCCGATGAACTCTCTTCGTATGCGTTGAACAAGTATGATTTGGAGCGGGCGCATCTTCTGATCGGGGTGCGTGATTTGCACGGTCTGACGGAGAATGTGACCCTGCAATGGGGTAATAACTCGTATCCGATGAAGTCGGATAGGGAAGCGGGGCTGGGTTCCGTGCTTCGTTGTCCTGTGGATATGAAACCGATATGGGACGGCCAGAAGGTCTCCTTCTCGGTCAAGTTGCATCTGAAAGGTTCCGAAGAGCTTTATTTCGTCCCGGTGGGCAATTCGAACACGGTAACCCTGACCTCCAATTGCGCTACGCCGAGCTTCGACGGCAGTTATCTGCCGGTGAAACGCGAGGTGAGCGAGAAGGGCTTCATGGCTTCGTGGAAGGTGCTGGCGTTGAACCGCGATTTCTCGCAGGTGGTCATCGATTGGGGCAACTCCGTCCGCGAGTCGGCTTTTGGGGTGAACATGAAGGTGCCCGTGGAGCAGTACCAGCAGACCACCCGCGCGGTGAAGTACGCCTTCCTGATCATCGTGCTTACCTTCTCGGTGGTGCTGTTTGTGGAAATCCGCAAAGGCAAACATATCCACCCGGTGCAATACCTGTTGGTAGGGCTGGCACTTATCCTCTTCTACACGCTGCTGCTGTCGTTCTCCGAGCACATCGCCTTCCTGTGGTCGTATGTGATAGCCTCGCTGATGACAGTGGGGCTCATCACCGCGTATATGGCGGCGGTGCTGAAGATACGAAAGACGGCGCTGGCCATCGGGGCGCTGCTCTCGGCGATATACCTATTTATATATGTCTTGCTGCAATTGGAAAGCTACGCTTTGCTGGTGGGCAGTGTGGGCCTGTTCGTCATCCTGGGTCTGGCGATGTACGCGTCGCAGAAGGTGAACTGGTATCAGGAGTAGATTACACTTTGGATTGATGAAGGCTGGCCCTGATTCGGGGCCAGCCTTTTTTAGAAAACAGGAGGAATCTTAGCGGATTGTAGTCTTTTTAAACTTTCTCCATCCTGTCATATCTACACACGCTGTTCGCAAATATTTTTGTATTTTTGCAGCCGTTTTAAAAAGAAACTATAATACATTACAACAATGAAGAAAGTATTAACCATTGGATTGTGCCTGTTGTTTGTAGGTGGCGCAATGACCGTAAAATCCCAAGAAGAAATGACGAAAGAACAGAAAATCAGTTATGCCATCGGCGCCAATTTCGGCACCCAAGTGAAACACGACGATGTGCAGCTGGACATGGAAGCCTTCATGAAGGGCGTGCGTGACGGCATGGCCGGCCAGAACCAGTTTTCGGAACAGCAGATGCAGGAGATCTTCATGCAGTTCCAGCAGGATATGCAGGCCAAACAGGCTAATGTTGCCAACGAGGAAAAAGCCAAAGGCCTGAAATTCCTGGAAGAAAACAAGAAAAACCCGGATGTGAAGGTTACGGCTTCCGGCCTCCAATACAAGGTCATCACCGAGGGTAAGGGCGAGAAACCCTCTGCCACCAGTAAGGTGACGGTGAAATACACGGGCAAACTCATCGACGGCACCGTGTTCGATTCCACTGACAAGAACGGCGGCGAGCCCATCTCCTTCGGACTTAACCAGGTGATTCGCGGATGGACCGAGGGCCTTCAGCTGATGCCCACCGGTTCCAAGTACATCTTCTACATCCCCTCTGACCTCGCTTACGGCGATCAGGGTGCCGGCGGACTCATTCCTGGCGGCGCGACGCTGATTTTCGAAATCGAACTGATCAGTTTTGAATAAAACAGAAGGGTAGGCGAGCGCCTGCCCTTTATTATACCCTAAATACGAATATGATGAAAAAGATTTGCACCTTATTGTGCTTCCTACTCTGTGTGGGCCTGCTGACAGCCCAGGTGGAACAGGATTGCGGCGCGATAGACTGTCCGGGCCGCTGCGGCCGTTTTATTGACAACAATGGCGACGGCTTCTGCGACAGGGGAAGACTCTCCTCGCAAATGAACACGGTGACGGAGGAGGTGATGCCTGTTGCGGCAGAGGAACATTCTCCGGCACCCGCGCATCATGTGACGGCAACAAAGCCTGATCACCCGTCGGCGGCATCCCCGGCCACCAAGAATGAGGAAGCGGCTGTTGCGGAAAATGAAGCGTCCGAACCGCTCGAACCCATCATCGAGGACGACTTCTCGCCGTCCGCCCCCGTGGATCTTCCCAAGGAGAAGAAACCCTACGACCTGATATGGATTTCCGTCGTTACGCTGGGCCTATATGTCCTCACGTCTGTTTTGGTGAAAATGGGGCGCATGAAGCTGGCTACCCACCGCAAGATATGGAACTTCATCTTGCTGATCACCTTCCTGGTATCCTGTCTGTTTGGATTCTTCCTGGTTATCCAGATCAACTATCACATAGCCTGGAATGCACTTGCCACCATCCGCTATTACCATGTTCAGTTCGGCATCGCCATGACGATTGTGGCCATGTTGCATGTTTTGTGGCACATTCCTTATTTCAAGACCTATTTCAAGAAAAAAAAGGGCGAATAGATTCATCGGGAGGGGTTTTCTCTCCCGTTTTTTTTTGTATCTTTGCCGCCTGAAAAACCAAACCTGAACCTATGTCGAAAGATACCCCCGATGTTGACGAGGAGGTGATCCTCCCCGACAACGAATCTGAAACCTCGGATCTTCATAAAATCATATACGTCCAATCCATGTATAAGGAGTGGTTCTTGGACTATGCCTCATACGTGATTCTTGACCGTGCTTTCCCGGATGTGTACGACGGGCTTAAGCCGGTGCAGCGCCGCATTCTTCATTCGATGGACGAGTTGGAGGATGGCCGTTACAACAAGGTGGCCAACGTGGTGGGCAACACCATGAAGTACCACCCGCATGGCGACGCCTCCATCTACGCCGCCTTGGTCCAGTTAGGCCAGAAAGGACTGGTGATTGACACCCAGGGAAACTGGGGTAACATTTTGACCGGCGACCCGGCTGCTGCTGCCCGTTACATTGAGGCACGCCTCTCCAAGTTCGCCTTGGAGGTTGTCTTCAACCACAAGACCACCGAGTGGCAGGTCTCCTACGACGGGCGCAACAAAGAGCCCATCGCGCTGCCCATAAAATTCCCGCTGCTGCTCGCGCAGGGCGTGGAGGGTGTGGGCGTGGGCATGTCCACCAAGATTCTGCCGCACAACTTCAACGAGCTCATCGACGCCTCCATCCATATCCTGCGGGGCGAGGAATTCGAGCTTTACCCTGACTTCCCCACCGGAGGCACGGCGGATGTGAGCCGCTACAACGACGGCGCCCAGGGCGGCAAGGTGCGCAACCGCGCGAAAATCAACATCGTGGACAACAAGACGTTAGTCATCACGGAAATACCCTACGGCACCACGACGGGCAAGCTGATCTCCGAGTCCAAGAGTTCCATCACGGCTGCTGTGGAAATGGGTAAGTTGAAAATCAAGAAGATAGACGATAATACCGCCGAGCATGTGGAGATATACCTGCATCTGCAGGCGGGTGTCTCCCCCGACCAGACCATTGATGCCCTCTACGCCTTCACCGATTGCGAGATCACCTATTCCACCAACGCCTGCGTGATCTGGAACGGCAAGCCCGTCTTCACCAATGTGAAGGAGATTCTCCGCATCAATACGGAGAATACGGTGAATCTGCTCCGCCGCGAGCTGGAAATCGAGTTGGACGAGCTGAAGCAGAAATGGCACAAAATCTCTTTGGAGAAAATCTTCTTTGAGAAAAAGATTTACAAGGAATTGGAAAAAGAGAATGTGGAATCGTGGGAGGTACAGGTGGACAACATCGAGCGTGCCTTCGATCCCTACCGTTCGCTCTTCCGCCAGGAGATCACCCGCGAGGATGTGCTCGCCCTCTGCGAGAAACCGGTACGCAAGATCTCCATCTTCGACATCAAGAAGGCCGAACAGGATATCGCCGACCTGGAACTGGCGATGGATGAGGTGCAGAACCATCTTGACCATCTGATCGACTATGCCGTCAACTATTTCCGCCAACTGAAGAAAAAATACGGGGCCGGTCGCGAACGCCTTACCGAACTCAAGAGTTTCGACAATATCGTGGCTTCCACGGTGGCGGTGGCCAACCAGAAACTCTATGTGGACAAGAAGGAGGGCTTTGTGGGTACCGCTCTGAAAAAAGACGAGGGCGTGGAGTATGCCTGCGACTGCTCCGACCTGGACGAGATCATAGTCTTCCATGAGAATGGGAAATTCTCCATCAGCAAGGTGGCCGGCAAGCATTTCTTCGGCAAGAACATCATCCACGTGGAAGTGTTCAAGCGGGGCGACGACCGGCGAATTTACAACATGGTCTATCAGAATGGCACCAATGGTCCGGCCATGGTGAAGCGTTTCGCCATCGGCGGTATCTCGCGCGACAAGGAGTACGACCTCACCAAGGGCAAGCCCGGCTCCAAGGTGCTCTATTTCACCTCCAACCCCAACGGCGAGGCGGAGGTGATACGCGTGAAACTCAAACCCAAACCCAAACTCAAGAAGAAGGAATTTGATTACGATTTCAGCCAGCTGTTAGTGAAGAGCCGTTCCGCATTGGGCAACCTGCTGACGCATTATCCCATCGCGCACATCTCGATGAGCCAGGAGGGCGTCTCCACGCTGAGCGCCATCAACGTCTATTATGAAGATGCTGTGATGCGTCTCAATAACGATGGCCGTGGAACCCTGTTGGGTGCCTTTAAAGAGGATGATAAGATTTTAACGGTTTATAAATCTGGAAATTATAGAATAATCGGGTTCGATCTGTCCAACCATTTTGATGATGATTTGGGCATCATCCGCAAGTGGAATTCCAATTTGCGGATCACGGTGGTCTATTATCAGAAGAAGGAGGACAAATACTACATGAAGCGTTTCGCGCCCGATGACATGCGCAAACGGGTGGATTTTGTGCCGGACGACGGCGACACGACCATCATCGGCATTTCGGTGGATTACCTGCCGCAAATCAAAGTGGTTTACAGGGAGAAAAAAGCGGAGGAGGACAGTGAGGAAATCATTTCTTGTGCTGAATTTGTTGAGGTCATGAGCTCCAAAGCTCGTGGCAAGCGCATCAACTACCCGAATATCAAGAAGGTGGTTTTCATTGAGCCGCTGCCTTACGAAGAGCCCGAAGAGGAACCGGAGGATGAGGAGGAAGAGCCTGAAGAAGAGAAAAATGTGGAGAATGTGGATGATGCAGTAGCCAAAGCCATTTTCAAGGATATTACGGTGGAAAAAACAGACAAAACGCCTTCGCCGGAGGATGAAGGCGACCAACTGAGCCTTTTCTGATGGCTGCTTACAGGACATATACGGCTGTGTGTTCCCGGCACGTGTTGCTGGCGACAGTCGTTGTGCTTCTTCTGCTGTCGGCCTGTCGTCATGTGGATCCCCCAACGCCGTACAATATTCCGATACCACCTGGTTTTCCGACTCATTTGAACATCCCCGCCGACAATCCGATGACGGAGGAGGGCGTGGCGTTAGGCCGGATGCTTTTCGAAGACCCGCATCTGTGTGGTTACCAGGGCTTAAATCCTGACTCCTTGATGTCGTGCGCCACTTGCCATGTGAGAGCGCATAATTATGATATAGGTACTGATAATCCCCGCTTTCCGGACGGAGTGGCGTGCGGTCGCACAACCGGCATCGCCACCCGCCACAATGTGATGCCGCTTATGAACTTGGTTTTCAATCAGGAAGGCTATTTCTGGAACGGAAGCGTGAACGCGCAGAATCCCAATCCGCAGATGCGTACCATTGAAGATGTTGTGCGTATGGCGATCGTGGCTCCCGATGAGATGTGCGGCACTGAGGCGGCAGCAGTGGCGGCTATCCGGGCTGACAGCCGCTATCCCGAAATGTTCATGAAGGCTTTTGGCTCGGAAGAGATCACTATGGAACGCATCCAAAAGGCCATCGCGCAGTATGTGCGTTCGTTAGTGTCGGCCAACGCCAAGTTCGACCGTTATCTGCAAGGCAAAGAGCAGCTCACCCCGCAGGAACTGCACGGCTATGTGCTGTTTACCACGGAAGAGGGTGCCGACTGTTTCCATTGTCATGGCAGTGACGGCTCGCCGCTTTTTACCACTAATTTGTTTTATAACAATGGTTTGGATGCAACCTTTACGGATGATTACGACCGTTTTGGCTATACGGGCGATCTTATGGACAGGGGGGCGTATCGGGCACCTTCGCTGCGCAATGTGGCTGTGTCGGCGCCGTACATGCACGACGGGCGCTTCAAGACCTTGGACGAAGTGCTGACCTTTTACAATGAGGGCCTCCAGTATTCGCCCTGCGTAAGCCCGTTGATGCACAAGGTGCAGGAGGGTGGGCGGCACCTTTCGCCATCGGAACTGGCGGATCTGAAAGCCTTTCTGGAAACGCTGACGGATGAGGAGTTTTTGGAGAAATGAAGATAATATGTTTAAACTAAGATTGATAAAGATTTTCCTGCCGTTTCTCTGCCTCACCTTTGGGCAGTTGGGCGCACAGATTCAGGAGCCTCTGCTGCCCACCACGGAGAAACTGTACGATGTTTTCCGCACGCCGGAGAACCGCTACCGCCCTATGGTGCGCTGGTGGTGGAACGGCAATCGAGTGGATTCCGCCGAGCTGGTGCGCGAACTGCGCCTGCTGAAGGAGGCTGGCATCGGCGGGGTGGAGATCAACCCCGTGGAGTTCCCACGCCGCACCGACAGCCTGAATATCCCCGCGCTGGACTGGCTGAGCGACCCTTGGCTGGACATGCTGCGCGTGACCTTCAACGAGGCGGAACGGTTGGGGATGACTTGTGATCTGATTGTGGGCAGCGGCTGGCCCTTCGGTGGCGAGTTCGTGCCCGAAAACGACCGCAGCACCATCCTGATGAACTACACCAAGACGGTGACGGGCCCCTGCACGGTGGAGCTGCGCGAGGCGGATATCTTCGCTGAGGCCGACCCGCACGTCAATTCCTCTTATGAGGGACATACGTTCCATTTGTACAACATGTTGCTGATACCCACGCCCTGCAACAACCTCTTGGACGTGCGCTCGCTCGTGTCCACTCGTGACGCGGATGGTGTCTATCGTTTCAATGTGCCAGCGGGCAGCCATACGATCTCGGCGCTGGTGGTCATCCGAGGCTTCATGGCCGTGATGAACGGCGCCCCGGGTGCATCGGGCCCCGTGGTCGATCACTACAACCGGCAGGCCGTGCGCAACTACTTCGAACACATGTCTTCCGCTATTGAAAAGCATCTTGGCAAATCATTGTCCGCACATTTAAGGGCTTTGTTTATTGATAGTTTTGAATTGGAAGGCGCCAACTGGAACGACCGTTTTGCCGAAGACTTCCAAAGTCGCTATCATTATGATGTGACGCCCTATCTTCCTTTTTTTCTGCGCAAAACCAAAGGCATGGGCGATCCGGTGAACTATCTGCCGCCGGTAGAAGTGGGTGATACCCAGCAAGATACGGTGGAGCGCGTGCGCTATGATTTTGAACAGTTGAAAGCGGAGAAACTATTGGTGATGCTGCAGGATTTCAATGAATGGTGCCACGCGCACGGCGTCCGCTCACGTGCCCAGGCCTACGGGCGCAACCTCTTCCCGCTGGAAAGCAGCCTCATGGTGGACATCCCCGAGTGCGAATCCTGGACGATGACTTGGACCCGCCACAAACTGGGCGAGGAAATGTCGGAAAAGGATTACCGAAAGGGTAGGGCTTATACAATGGTCAATAAGTATGTGTCGTCGGCGGCGCACCTGGCCGGGAAACCCTTGGTCAGCTGCGAGGAGATGACCAACACCTACACTGTGTTCAACATGACGCTGCAGCAGTTGAAGATCGGAGGCGACCAGACGGCCATCTCCGGCGTGAACCATACGGTCTTCCACGGCTTTAACTATTCGCCGCCGCAGACACCGTTCCCAGGATGGATCCAGTACGGGGCCTTCTATAACGAACGTAACAACTGGTGGCCCTATTTCCGCAAATACACCGACTATAAAGCACGCTTGTCGGCATTGCTTCAGAATGTTACATACCAGGCCGACATCGCCATCCTGAACCCCATCGGCGATATGTGGAGCACTCTCGGGATGCAGAATGAACCGTTTCCCTCAAAGACCATTGTACCCTACAAGACATTCATCTGGGAGGCTGTCAGCAAGTGCGGAGGCAACGCCGATTACGTTACGGAAAGCATTTTGAAGAAGGCTGAAATCCGTGACGGACAACTATGCTACGGCCCTTGCAAGTACAAGTTGTTGATTTTGACCAATGTGGAGAGAATCACTCCCGATGTGGCGCACAAGATTCTTGAATTTGCACAACAGGGTGGGCGCGTGCTTTGTATCGAGACTGTCCCCGACAGGTCGCTGGGCATGTATGTGGCCCCGCCTATCGACAACCATCAGGCAGACAGCATCGTACACACTTGCATGGCCCGTCTGCAGGCGATGGACAGCACCCGCTTTGTCTTCGCCCATAAGCCGGATAGCAATTTTCTGAACTGGTATCAGGCTCTGATGCAGCAGTATAACCTGCCGCACGTCTTGGAGATAGACCAACCGAATCCCTATCTGATGCAGAACCATTATCGGACAAAGGATGGCAGCGAGGTCTTCTTTTTTGCCAATGCCAATCGTTATAATGATGTGGAAGTGAAAGTGTTGGTGGATTCATCCATCCTTTTCTCCGATGACCTCATTCGTCGCTCATTATACCGTTGGGATCCGGAAACAGGCTCCGAAGACCCGTTCTGTTTTTCGGAATCCAAAAACAGACTGCATCTGCAATTAAGACCGGCCCAGTCCCTTATTCTGGTTTTCCGGAAGCAGAAAAATCAAAACCAGCTCTGTGTCAGTTGGCCTATCCAGCCGTCATCATTGCCAAAGAAATATCATAGTTATAAAATGTTCCCGCTGTCCACGGATTGGCGTGCGGAATTTCATCACAGTCTGCTGGACACGGTTTGGACCCTCCGGATGGATTCATTGAAGGACCTCAATAAAATTGACTCGTTGCGCACGTTTACCGGCAGGGTGGTGTATAAAAAGGATTTTTATATGAAAAAAATATCGGAAAAAATGTTGTATAGGTTGGATTTGGGTTTGGTGGAAGGCGTGGCGGAGCTCTATGTGAATGGAGTCTGTGTAGATACGCTTTGGTATTGCACCCCCAAATATTCTGATATTGGAAAATATTTGCACAAAGGTCATAATAAACTTGAGATTATAGTCACTACTACGATGGGTAACTATCTGAAAACGTGGACAGACCGTCCGGATGTGCAGCATTGGGTCAACCGGAAGGGTAGGGAGCAGTGGTGGCAGCCGATGGGGTTGGTGGGTCCCTGCGAATTGTATGAGGTCAGGAGAATTGATGGGATCAGGATTAAGAATCCTTCGATAAAAGAGCTATGAAAAAATGTTAAATGTGGGTCGGATAAGGGTTGTTATACAAATTAATTGTATTTTTGCCGCCAGTTTTGAAAATTAATCAATAAAATCAGATAAAATGAAAAAACAGATTTCTTTGTGGATGACAGCCATCCTGTTGTTTGGAACCGTTGTCACGTTTGCCCAGAAGCCCTTTGCCGGCACCATCACGTTTGAAACCATCGCCGAAGGGACGGATGACCCCAATATTGCCGCGCAATTGTCCGAACTCACCCGAGAGGTTATTGTCATGGGCAACAACACCCGCACGAATATGAGCCAGCCTGGTATCGATGTTATTTCAATCGCCAATGGGGACTATAATCTGAAAACCACGGTGATTGATATTCCCGGATATGGCAAATATTATATTGAGCAGGATGCTGAAAAACTGAAAAAGTCTTTCGAAACGGTGAAATTCGATTACAAATATACCGACGAAACCTATCCCATTGCTGGATACAACTGCAAGAAGGTGAATGTTACGGCCACAAATTTGGAATCGGATGAGGAAACTACGCTGGTGCTTTGGGTGACAGAGGATCTGATGACGGGTGATAATATCAATTTCAGTGAATATCCTGGTTTGAAGGGCTATGTGATGCGTACGGAAGTGAAAACCCCGATGGAGGGTAACGAGATAACGATCATTGTGCAAGCCACTTCGGTGAAACCCGATAAGAAGGTGAAAGCCACCACATTCCTTCGTCCGTCGGATGCTAAGTCTTTTGATGAAGCCCCGGAAGATTTGAAGAAGATGCTCGGTATGGGCGGAGACGACGAGGAGTAAAACAATAAAGGTATTGTCCTATGGAAAACACCTGGCGTGCCTTATCCGCTCAGGAAATTGAGCAATTGGAAAAACAACTCAATAGTGCCGACGACTGGAACTTGGTTTCAGTCGTTGACGCTTTTAAGACGGACTGTGTTCACCGTACGCATTTCGGCGGAAATGTCTTTATTGGGGCCGATGTCCGGATTGCAAACGTCGGTCTTCTGGCTGGTTACCGCCTTGAGGAGGGATGCCGGCTGCAGAATGTGGGCGAGCTCTCCTTCACGGGCTATCGCTTCGACTTTCCCGTAGAGGTTCGCAACGAGGACGGTTCGCATACGATTACCGCTTGTCCGGATATGACGACGACGGATGCCTGTCTGGCCGCCAGCGTGGCGGCGGATCATCCCTTGCGCTCCATGCGAGCCTCCGCGGCGGCGTATGCTGCTATGACCGTGGGTGTTGTTGGTCAAGGGGCTGTGATCCGCAATGTGCGGGCGGTGCGCGACTGCTATGTGGGCGAAAATGCGTTCCTATCGGAATGTACGCTGCTGGAGAATGTTTTCGTACACTCGTCCGCTGACGAGCCCACGCATCTGGGTGCCGGCGTGATTGTCCGTAATGCGGTCTTGGGATTGCAGAATGAGGTTGACACACACGCCATTGTGCGCAATGTGGTAACGGGCAGCCATGTATCGCTGTCCGATGGTCTGCGCCTCTCGCACACGGTGGTGGGCGACAACTCGCATCTGGCCTGCTGTGAGGTGCTCCATGCCCTGATATTCCCCTTTCATGAGCAACACCATAACAACTCGTTCCTTATTGCCGCGAAATTGCAAGGGCAGACCAATGTGGCGGCTGGTGCCACCCTGGGTTCCAACCACAACGGACGCATGAACGACTGCGACCTGGTGGCAGGACGCGGTTTTTGGCCCGGGTTGTGCGTCTCGGTGAAATTCCCGAGCCGCTTCGCCTCCTATACGCTGATGGCTAAAGGCGACTACCCATACGAGATCAATCTTAAGTTACCCTTCTGTCTGCTGAATAACAATGTGCATGACAATGTGTTGGAAATCATGCCTGCCTTCTGGTGGATGTACAATGCCTTCGCCTTGCGGCGCAATGCGCGGAAATTCGTCCAGCGCGACCATCGCAAAGTGGTCTGCCAGTATATACAAACATCGCCTCTTGCGCCGGATACGGTGCAGGAGATCATGGACGCGCTGAACCTGATGCGTCTGGAAGACGAAGCCCTGACGCAGGGGGTGGAGCGTTCCAAGCGTGCGGTGCGAATCCTCAAGAAAACGGAAGCCGAAGCTGCCTATCGGGAGATGCTGCTGTATTATGTGGTGAACACCTTGAAGGAGGCATACGACAACGATCCTCTCCAGCTGTTGCAGATGGTGAAACAGGCGGAACGGAAAGCTTGGACCAATGTGGGAGGTCAACTGATGCTTCAAACGGAGGTTGACAAGATGTTGCAGCAGCCCTCATCCGACTGGAACGCCATGCATGAGCGTTATAGGGAACAGTGGGAGCGCTATGAGCTGGACAACCATCAGAATGCCTGCTTTGTGCTCAAGTACTTGTGCGATGCCAAGCCGAACCTTGAGAAATTGCAGATGCTCTTTAAGGAGGGTGCGGATGTGACAGCCCGTTTCGAGGCTCGTGCGGATGCCGAGCGTGCCCGTGACTTGGAAATGAAAAAAGAAAGCTCCCCTTCTTTTTAAGAAGGGGTGGCCGCAGGCCGGGGTAGTAATATAAAGAATATTAATACCTTAAAGCAGAGGATAAAAAACAATTATCCACAATACTTGAAACAGGGATATCCCATCTGCAACCTATCTGCAAATTAAGGAATGCCAATCTATATTAACTACCCCGCCTTTCAGACACCCCTTCTGGATTCAGAAAATTAGTATTCTATATTAACTACCCCGCCTTTCAGGCACCCCTTCTAATTTTAGAAGGGGAATTAGTATTGTGCGGCACCGAGGTGCCACAAGCATTATTAACGATGGAAAAATGTCGCCATAATCTCCTTGGGCAAAATCTATATCTTTACCTTAATTATTCATTGTTCATTGTTTTCCCCTTCCCTCGATTGTTTATTAACATTCTTTAACAAATGTAAGTTGCTGAAATTTAATTAACTATTTTAAAAAGTTATCAACAATGGATGCGCGGTATGGGTATAAAGTGTATTTTTGCCACCGAAAAATTGGGAAAATCTGTTATCTGATTGGAATATAAATAGATAGTATGATTTGGACTGGTGGGAAGAAAGACAGGCCAGCGGCCTGTCGGGGTGCGTAGGGATGTGGGGGTTGATAAAACGAATGTCCGATACGATAATAAATAAAACAATTATAATATGAAAAAGAGATTTACGATTTTAGGCGTCCTGCTGTTCTTGATGGCAGGCGCGACCATGGGACAAAATTATCAAGTGCCGAACAATACCTTTGAAGGTGGCTGGTATGATAACAATAAAATGCCTGACGGATGGCATTCTTTTAGCCATTCCGAGGGTTCGTTTGCAGGAACAGCTGGCAGAACCAACTATAGTAGTAAGGAGGCTGGACACAATAGTAATGCCTCTTGTAGAATGCAATCACACAAGGTCCTTAGCGTAGTGGCTAACGGGAGTATTACAACGGGCCAGATAATGGTAAATGGTCTTTCAACCACTAGTGAGAATAATTATAATTTTTCAGATATAACCAATTCGAAAGGGCATAATGGTTGTTATGCGTTTACTGGTAGACCAGATTCATTACAGTTATGGTGTAAGTTTTATATCCCAGAATATGAATCAGGTTGGTTCTCAAGTCCAGAAACAAGATCCTTTACCGCTTCTCTCAAATTTCATATGCATGGGAATGTTGAATATAGAGATCATTTGAATATACAACAAAATACGGGACAATCTGGTAAAATCGCGAATGTATATGGCGAAATGCAATCACCTTCATATAATAATAGTTCAGCCCATACCTCTGATTGGATGCATTTTAGTTTTCCAGTCAACTATTTTAGTGGATCTAATGGTGAAACTGTTGTTGTTTCCCCGACTTTAAGTAATACAACACAACCGTCGTATTTGCTTGCTTCTTTTTCAACAAATAAAAATGTAGGATCAGGAAAATCTGGGGATGCATTATTTATTGATGACGTGTGGTTTGTCTATAATAAAAAGCTCAGCTCTTTGGTTGTGGGGAATACAACGCTTACTTCCACCCAGATTACCACATTGAATAATGCGGCCTATTCGTTGGCCCATGGTGCCACCACCAATACATTTACAGCCTCAACAGCCGTCACCGATTATCCAACTTATACCTATTCTTCGCCAACTTGTCCGGAAGATTTGGCTACGATTGCCATCAATGCGACAGCGGAATCTGGATTCGCAACGGTTACGGTAGAAAGCACTGCCACCGTGAGTAATCCGTATTCTGTTATCAAAGTCACACATACGGATAACTCCTATTATCGTTTCCGGATTTATTTTTCCAATGTGGTTTCAATAACCACACCCGCTTTGGCGGCCAATCCGAATCCGGCCACAACGGGGGCAGACCTTACACTGTCCACCTCCACTTCGTATCCGTCGGGAACCACCTATGCATGGTCTCTCAATAATAGCAGCGTGGGTACGGGCAATCCGTGTGTAATCCAGCCTTCTGCTTTAGGAACATTGAACTATAAGCTTGTTGTAACCAACTCTGGCTGTACGGCCGAGAACACGATTGCTGTTACGGTCAATCCTGGTCCGCCCACAGTGCAGGGAGGCAAGACTTGCGGTAATGGTACCGTTACCCTGACAGCTGTTCCCGCCGCGGGTGCCACCTGCCGCTGGTACAGTGTGGCATCGGGCGGTACGCCGCTGGCAACGGCAACTTCATATACTACCCCTGTGCTTACGAGCTCTACCACCTATTACGTGAGCACGTATGATGCCAACACAGGGACCGAGTCGTCGCGCGTACCGGTGACAGCCCAGTGGTACCCCGCTGTGTCCATTCCCACCAGTGTCACCACCTCGGTGAGCCGTTGTGGTGCGGGCGAGGTCGAGCTGTCGGCTAACCCGGGCAGCAACATGTGTCATTGGTATTCGTCCACCCAGAGCACGACGGTGCTCTCGACGGCCTCCACCTACAAGCCCACGGTGACAGGAAGCACTGACTTCTACGTGTCGTCTTACAATACTTCATCGGGTTGCGAGAGCGAACGTGTGCATGTGGAGGTGATGGTGAAGAACATCCCGAGCATCAGCTCCAACGACCTCTCCACCAGCCTTTGTGCCGGTGAACACAAGATCCTGACGGCTACGGTACCCACGGGTGCATCTATTGTTTGGTATGATGCAGCTACGGGTGGCAACACCCTCACACCTAACAATGAGGGTTACTATTATACCCCGGAGGAGACGGCCGGCACATACCATTACTATGCCGCCGCCCTGCTTGACGGTTGCGAAAGCGACCGTTTGGATTTTACGGTTGTGGTGAATGCGAAACCTACTGCACCCACCTGCACGCCGGCTCCGATATGCCAGGGCAAGGCCGCCACACTGACAGCTTCCGGCCTCAACGGCAATGACTGTCGCTGGTACATGGTGCAGAACGGAGGATCGGTGATTTCCACAAACGCGACTTATACCACTGCGACATTGAATGCGGATGCCTCCTACTATGTGGCGGCCTATAGCAGCACATCGGGTTGTGAGAGCGAACGTATACCGGTGAATGTGACGGTGAATGCCAACCCTGCCGCCCCGGCATTGGCCGACCAGACAAACTGCGGTCCTCTGCAGACGACGCTGACGGCCGCGGCTGCCGAGAACTGCACGGTGAAATGGTATTCCGATGCGCAAGGCGCCAATGAGCTTGCCTCCGCCAACGTGACGGTATCCCAAAACACGACCTACTACGCCGCCAACGTGAACAGCACGACCGGCTGCCGCAGCACGATGTCGCCGATGGCCATCACCATCAAGACGGTGCCGGCAAATCCTACGGTGAGCGGGGAATACAAATACTGCAGTGCCACGGAAGTGACGCTTTCTGCCACACAGAATCAGGGTGCCAATATTCAGTGGTATAGGCCCAACTTGTCTCCGAGTAATACCGGCAATACAACGCAGCTGGGCATCGTGAACGCCACCACCACCTACTATGTGGCCTCTGAATTGGACAACTGCTACAGCGACACGCTGCCTGTGACCGTCACGATAAACACGAAGCCGGGCCAGCCGACAGTGGGCGACATCACGCTGTGCGCCGCGGGCGAGGTTACGCTGGCGGGCACGCCAGGCACTAACGGCAATGAGGTCCGCTGGTATGCTGATAATGTGCGCATCGAGCCGGACGGCCAGGGCC
>JAIKYR010000037.1 GCA_024682995.1 Bacteroidales bacterium
AGAAAATAAAGTGCATCTGATCATAAAAAATGTAACTGCACATGTAATCTGCTATGACAGGTGTTAATCCGTAATAACCAATAAAACTACAGATCAACATCTATATCATTGCCAAAATTTTTATCAAAATAATTTTGTATTACAGAAAAAATTTTATTTTTGTATTCTAATTATGAGCAAGATAACAAAAGATCAGTATGAGTTTGCCCTGGCAAGAATAGAGGAACTCCTTCCGCAGGTAAATGAATCCACGCCATCCAATGACCGAAAAGCCATTGAATTGACGATGATGTCAGACGTTGTGATCAATTATGAAAAGGAGTATTTCCCCATCAGAAATGCTGGGAGCTTGAAATTTAAATTATATCTTTGCCGCCGCTAATCACAAAAAGCTATAAATGGGGTGAGAGGTGCGTAACACCCTATTATTTCCGACCCAATCGGGCGACCATCTGATAGAACTCACTCTCACGCATCCATGTGATGACATTCTCTTTGGTGTATCTGCTGCCGTAAAAATGATTCGTAAAACAGATTTCCACACCCAACCAGCGGATGCAATATCGTTCGTAAGTACCACGACCCGAAGAATAAGTCTTCGAGTAAACTCCATCAATGGCCTCATCTAATTTCACCAGCAATTTGCGCTTACCAGCCAGTAAACTTTTTAGTTCGGCAATGATTTTCGAATTGCTGACCAACTCCGTATTGAAAACTTGAGGGAGAAGCTTTTCAATGGCTTTGTCGGGCTGGCCGAGTTTCTGGTAGATATCGGCATAGCGCAGGGCGGTGCGAATGTCATTTTCAGCGTATGCGTTGCCGCAATCAGCCAGATAGGGATAAGCGGTGTCGGAAAGAGCCAGATAATACAAGGCCGAGTCGTATTGCCGCAGTTCATAGTAGCAGTCGCAGATCTGAAGGGCGGCCCGATGCCGATAATTGGCGTATGGATCCGACATGATGCCACCACCTGAGGGCTCGCGCTCATCTTGCCCTCCTTGCAGAATCCTGTTAAACGCATTGATTGACTTTTTATACTCCTTCTGCAAGAAATATACATGCCCAACATTGTACAACGCTCTCGGATAAAGCTCGTTGCGGGGATGATTCTCCACAATGTACATATAGCCGTCCAAGGCCTTGTCCATTTGGCCTTCATCATAAAAACGATTCGCCTCCTTGAAATAGTCAGAAGGCACTTTCTGCCCAAAAGCAAAAACACTTATAAACAGCAAATACAATATCAATCTGATTTTCATAATGTTAGAATAAATTGACAAATACTATTATTCCTTATTCCAAAAAAAATCACCTGACGTCCGTCAAAATAACCTTGTTCTGAAAAAATCTGATCCACGTCACGTATCTCACTACAGATCCGACCATTGACGACAACCTGATACTTTTTTTCACCTGTATTCAAAACTGCAAAATAGCCATGTTCATTGAAAACACCATCAATGACACCGCCCGGATTATGTTCCGACCAACTATACCCCTTAAACAAAGGCGGTAGCGGCTCCGACAGCTGGCCGTCATACACAAAATAGCCATTTTTCCCGTAAGTCAGACAGAATAGCGAATGACCGTTCTCCGGTCTTTTGTAAACATACAAGTGGGGCAGTACATCTTCCCATGAACGAACCCAAAACCGTTCCGTCCTATGTATTGGTTCGAGAATCAGCGTGTCATCCTTATACACATAAACCGAATCATCCGTCTTGAAATAGTGCAACGTGCTACCCTGCGGTGTGATATGCCACGGCATCGCCCGGACACCATATTTTGAAAGGGGTTCCTTGACCATACGACCGTCAACCACCTTGTAGAGGTAATAATCCTTCAAACCAAAATAGGCATAATGTCCGTTCGTGTCCATCGTAGGACAGTAAATATCATTAAAACCGACAGGATGGTTCACCCCATTCACATTCAAATAGAGCTGTTTGTCCTGTTCAAAAGTGTACAAGACATTCCGGCCGTCAAGAAGAGTGATATTCCGAATAGATTCTATCTCCCTATGGAGCCGACCGTTCACCACTATATAGTTCGGTCCATTGTCATCCCCAGAATAATAATACGCACCGCTTTCCATTAACGCATAGTGCCAAGTGGTTCTGACATAATCGAATGCGGTATCTTGAGTATGGATGAAGAACATATAGTTATATTTCCCAATAGGCTTTTTCGGTTTAAAGCCCTTGGCATAAATATAATCGCCTTTATCGTTGATGGACAGAGCATTATATTCAAAATCCGAGCTATCAACAGGCTGTCCGTTCACATAAAGCACAAAACGCTTATCCTTTTCCAGGTAATAGATTACATTGCCATTATCACTGAAATCCGCCCATTCGGGATCGCTCAACTTGAACTCACCGAGGGTCCTGTACAGACACGAATAGACCATTTTCCCGTCGAGATAAAAATACGCGGTATCTTCAAGAACAGATATTACGGCCAAATGCTGACGAGTACCTCCTGAACCATACGATTGCACCGTGCCAGCTATGGGACCGTAAATATTCGCCCCTGCTTCATTCTTAATATAAAGATCATCAGCATCTTTTCGGTTACATAAGCGAAATTCTTGACTACCTCCAAATCTGCTATAACCAACACCTGCATAACAAAGGTTGCCTTCAGGCGCATTATTCGAGATAGCGATGCGTTCCCCGTCCTTATCTACACAGAAACAATAATTTCCGTCACGGTCAAACGAAAATCGAGACTCCACATTCAGTGCAGTGCCTGTTGTGTCAGTCCACAGAACCCTTTCGGTGAGGGTCTGACTGTGCAGGGATAGTCCCAAAAACACCATCAGAAATAAAATCATCTTCCTCATATGCACATCCTATTCTTTCCCATAAGTTTTGACATGCAAAGATAGAAAAATTCACAGATTTATTGTCATAACAACGAATCCTCAAAAATCTTATCTTTGCCGCCTCTAATCACAAATGCCTAATTGCCCATTATGAATTATTCCCTATACCCCTCCCCTTGTTATATCCAATCAGAAGCCGCTTTGGAAGCCAATCTGCAGCTGCTGAACCTCGTACAGCAGGAAGCCAATGTCTCCATCATCTGCGCCCTGAAAGGATACTCGTTCTGGCATTCCTTCCCGCTGGTCAAGCAGTACCTGGCGGGTGCCACGGCCTCATCCCTCCACGAGGCACGCCTCATCTCGGAGGAGATGTGCTGCGACGCGCACACCTATGCCCCCGTCTATCTGGAACACGAGTTTCCGCAACTGCTCATCTATAGCAGCCATCTGACTTTCAACTCGTTGAGTCAGTGGGACAAGTATAAGGAAACCGCACTGAACAGTCCCAAGAAGGTCAGCTTCGGGTTGCGCGTGAACCCGGAATACTCGGAAATCGAGACCGACCTCTACAACCCCGCCCTGCCAGGCTCGCGCTTGGGCATCTTGGCCGAAGACCTGCCGGAAACATTGCCTGAGGGCATTGAAGGTCTGCACTTTCACGTGCTGTGCGAAAACGACAGCTATGCCTTGGAGCACTGTTTAGAGGCCTTTGAGCAGCGCTTCGCCCACCATATTCGCCAATGCAAATGGGTGAATTTCGGCGGCGGGCATCACATCACCCGAAAGGATTACAACATCCCCCACCTCATCCAGCTGCTGAAGGATTTCAGAAGCCGCTACCCTAATTTAGAGGACGTGATCCTGGAACCGGGCGAGGCCGTGGGCTGGCAAACCGGCGTGCTCACCTCCACCGTGGAGGACATCGTGGTGAACAAGGGCATTAAAATCGCGATGCTCAACGTCTCCTTCGCCTGCCACATGCCCGACTGCCTGGAAATGCCCTACAAACCGACCGTTCTGGGCGCGCACGAACCAACCCCCGATGACAAGTTTGTCTATCGGTTGGGCGGATGTTCTTGTTTGGCAGGGGATTACATCGGCATGGGCGATTTTGCCTTCGACGAACCCTTGGAGGTTGGCGACCGCATCGTGTTTGACGACATGATCCACTACACCATGGTGAAAACCACCTTCTTCAACGGGGTGAGCCACCCCGCCATCGGGATGATTCACCTGGACGGCGAATTTGAACTGCTGGCGGAGCCGGGCGACTATGCCTCTTATAAAGCCAAATTAGGGTAACACATTATGGCCTACACACTTAAAATACGGGAAAACGAGTCGCGACAGGAGATTTTTGATCCAGTGCGGAGAAAATGGGTGGCCCTAACTCCCGAAGAGCGGGTGCGCCAGATTTTCATCCTCTATTTACTGAACGTCAAAGGATTTCCTCTTTCGCATCTTTCTGTGGAACATGCTGTTACGGTCAACGGGATGACCCAGCGCTACGACCTGGTAGTGTTCGACGATGACCTGAAACCTTATCTGGTGGTGGAGTGCAAGGCCCCGCAGGTGAAACTCACCCAGTCGGTGGTGGAGCAGGCAGGACGCTACAACAGCACGCTGCGCGCACCCCTGTTATGCATCACCAACGGCTTGGAGCACAAAGCATTCCAAATCGACTTCGACAACGGTGTCATCACGTCCGTAACGAACTTCTGACGTTCTTACTCGTAATAGTCGTATTTCAGATGTTTTACGGTTATTCCCTTGTTTATCAACTGCTTTAGGGAATCAATACCGATTTGCAGATGGCGCATGCTGTAGTTTTTGCTGACCATCTTGTCCGATTTTTCCGTTTTAATGCCGTCGGGCAGCATGGGCTGGTCCGAGATGAGCAGCAACGCGCCGGTCGGGATGCGGTTGTAGAAGCCCACCGAGAAGAGGGTGGCTGTTTCCATATCCACGGCGGTGGCGCGGATTTCCCGCAAATACTCCTTGAAATCCTCGTCGTGCTCCCACACGCGACGGTTGGTGGTATAGACCGTGCCCGTCCAGTAGTCCAGACCATAATCGCGGATGGTGGTGGAGATGGCCTTTTCCAGATTGAAGGCGGGCAGCGCCGGCACCTCCTCGGGGAAATAGTCCAGCGACGTACCCTCGCCCCGAATGCCAGCAATGGGCAACAGCAACTCGCCGATGCCGATATTAGCCTTCAGGCTGCCGCATTTGCCGAGAAACAGAACTGCCTTGGGCATAACTGCCGACAAAAGGTCCATGATAGTAGCTGCATTGGGACTGCCCATCGTGAAATTGATGATGGTGATATTCTCCCATGTGGCACTTTTCATGGGATGACCTTCTCCACGTATTTGCGCACCGGTCAGTTCGGCGAAATTTTCCAAATAATCCTGAAAATTGGTCAGCAGAATATACTGGCCGAACTCTTCCAACTGCATCCCAGTATAACGGGGCAGCCAGTTTTGCACAATATCGGATTTTGTTTTTAGCATAATGAAACAAATAAAAAATGTGTGTTATGAGGATGCAAATGTACGAAAGTTTCCAATGCCCGCAATCTCCACAAAGCCGACTTCGCCGGCCTGGTTTTTCTTGTCTTGCACAAGATAAGACTGCAACAGGCTCACAATCTGCTCATCCCATTCGGGCACATCAAAATGCCAGCGGATCAGACATTCGATTTTTTCGCATGTTTCGTGGGACATGATGCCGTTACGTGAAAGCCGCCGCGACTCATAGAGCATACCGATGGCCACGGCCACGCCGTGGGGCACGGGATTTCCCTGTGCGGCACATAAGCTCTCCCACGCGTGTCCGTAAGTGTGCCCGAAGTTCAGCAGGTGACGCTCGCGAAGGTCGTTGGGGTCGATGGCCACCAAAGACTCCTTGAAGCCCACGCACTTCCGGACCCACTCGGAACGGATACGTTCCGGACGCAAAACATCCATCTCTTCCAACTCCTCAAACAGAGGGGCGGAAAACAGCACCGCATACTTGATCATTTCGCCGAAACCGCTTTGCAACTCATCGGTGGACAAAGTCTGCAAGAAGGAAAGGTCAGCGGGCACCACGAAGTCGGGTTGGCGGATAAGACCGACGGCATTCTTGACATGCTCCACGTTGACGGCCGTCTTGCCGCCGATGGCCGCATCGATCATGGCCAACAATGTGGTGGGAATGTTCACGCAGCGCACGCCCCGTTTGTAGGTGGCGGCCACAAAACCGCCCAAATCGCACACCATACCACCGCCGAAGTTGATAACGACGACGTTTTTATCATATTGTTTGTCAAGCAATTCATGCCATATCTTTTCCGCTTGTCCCAATGTTTTGGAATCCTCTCCTGCGGGCACCACCATTGTGTGGCAGTCAAAAAAACTGGCCAGCGGCGAAAGATAGTGCGGATACAGGGCCTGCACATTGGCATCGGCCAGCACCACCACCTGACGGGCATTCTGCTGCCGAAGGAAATCAATCAAAACGTTAAGGGATTCCGGCATGATCTTCACGATTTGGTAAAAACCATATTCAACCCGAAAAAGGCATACTGGCGTTTAAGGCGGTTGCGGGCGGCTATATGCTGTTCATCCTCAATGACCTGCTGGAGATTGTTCTCCCGATAGCGCCACGGAAACCTACACCGTATATAGCGCACCGAATCCTCCTCCAAATGGAAACCCGTGCCGGCGAATGCCTCCCGCCACTGCTGCTCCGTGCGGATATTCTCGTTACCCATCAGGACCTCTTTCTGCAAAACCTCATCATACACGGAGACAATGCGTTTGCGTCCCCGCTGCTTGAACAGCATGGCCCGCTTGATCAGACAGCCACCATTTTCCTCTATTAAAATCAATTTCCCGCCCTTTTTCAATGCCTTGTAAAAAATATGCAACGCCTGGTCCAGAGGCTCAATATGATGCAAAGTGTCTTGAAGAATGATATAGTCGTATTTTTCTTCCGGCACATGCTGGTCAAAAACATTGGCATACTCGTAATCAAACAGGTCGGCATTGCCATAATTTCGCCAAAAAGCCTTTCGTTGCTCAATCTGCTCCGCGTAAAATTCCAATGTGGTACCGTATGTGGGCTGGCCGTTCATAGCCAGATAGAGGCACGTGGAGCCATACCCGCATCCGCAATCCCAGATGACCGGTTTTTTGGAAAGGTCAACGTATTGGTCGATATAATCCAGACGTTGCAGAAAATAGGCTTTGCGGAACTGCTGCTGCCGCACGGTCCCATCCGTAAGCTTGTAATACGGATAGAGCGACCGGTTCTGGCGCAATTCGTCACACAAATGTTTGTAAAACTCCTCTTTCTGCATAATCCCCCCCAAGTTATTCAGTTGCTTCGGCCCGTTTTTCGGCGCGTTTGCGTTCGGTTTCGTCCAAGATAATCTTACGCAGGCGCAATGACTGCGGAGTGATCTCCAAGTATTCGTCCTTGGCGATGAATTCCATATACTGTTCCAGCGAATATTTGATGGCTGGGGCAAGCACGAGCTTTTCGTCGGAGCCGGCGGCACGCATGTTGGACAACTTCTTGGACTTGCACACGTTGATGACAAGGTCGCCTTGGCGAATATGTTCGCCGATGACCTGACCGGCATACACCTGGTCGTTGGGCTCGATGAAGAAGCGGCCTCTATCCTGCAACTTGTTGAGCGCGTAGGCATAGGCTTGGCCCGTTTCCATGGCAATCAATGAGCCAGCGTGACGACCCGGAATATCGCCCTTCCAGGGCTGGAACTCCATAAAACGGTGCGACACGATAGCCTCACCCTCGGTGGCCGTCAGCAGCTGGTTGCTCAAGCCGATCAAACCGCGGGAGGGAATGGTGAAGGTGAGGTGTACACGGTCGTTCAACGTGTCCATCGCCTGCATTTCCCCTTTCCGGCGCGACACGTAGTCAATGACACGCGACGACATCTCTTCGGGCACCAGAACGGTCAGTTCTTCAATAGGTTCGCACTTTTTGCCATCAATTTCCTTGATGATCACCTGCGGCTGGCCCACCTGCAATTCGTAGCCCTCGCGACGCATGGTCTCAATGAGGATGGAGAGGTGAAGGATGCCGCGGCCAAAGACATTGAGCCGGTCGGGCGAGTCTGTCTCCTCGATGCGCATGGCCAAATTTCTCTCCAATTCGGCGAAAAGACGGTCGCGCAAGTGGCGCGAGGTGACGTATTTGCCCTCCTTGCCGAAGAACGGCGAGTTGTTGATGGTGAACAACATACTCATCGTAGGCTCATCCACCTTGATGGGCGGCAGCTGGTCGGGATTCTCGAAATCGGCCACCGTGTCGCCAATCTCGAAATCGTCAAGGCCGAGGACGGCGCATATTTCGCCCGCCTCCACCGGCGTCTTTATTTTCTCTTTTCCAAGTCCTTCAAACACATACAGTTCCTTCACTTTGGACTGCTGCACGGAGCCGTCGCGCTTCACTAAGGAGACATTCTGCCCCCAGGAGATGGTGCCGCGCTTCACGCGCCCCACCGCGATACGCCCCACATAGGAGGAGTAATCCAGCGAGGAAATCATCATCTGCAAGGTGCCGGGGTCGGCCTTGGGCGCGGGGATGTATTTCACAATCGTATCCAGCAGATAGGAGATGTCATTGGTCGGGGTTTTCCAGTCGGGACCCATCCAGCCGTTCTTGGCCGAACCGTAAACCGTCGGGAAGTCGAGCTGGTCGTCGGTGGCGCCGAGGTTGAACATCAGTTCGAAGACGGCCTCCTGGGCAAGGTCAGGCTGGCAGTTGGGTTTATCCACCTTGTTGATGACCACGATGGGCTTGAGACCCAACTCGATGGCTTTCTGGGTGACGAAGCGCGTCTGCGGCATGGGGCCCTCAAAAGCATCCACCACGAGCAGCACGCCGTCTGCCATATTGAGCACGCGTTCCACCTCACCGCCGAAGTCGCTGTGGCCCGGCGTGTCGATAATGTTGATTTTCACACCCTTGTAACGAACAGATACGTTCTTGGAAAGGATGGTGATGCCTCTTTCCCGCTCCAGGTCGTTGCTATCGAGGACCAAATCCTGCACCTGCTGGTTGTCGCGAAACAAATGTGCCTGGTGCAAAAAACGGTCCACCAGCGTGGTTTTACCGTGATCGACATGGGCAATAATGGCTATATTTCTAATATCCTGCATTTTACATCTTTTTATAAAAACGTGCAAAGATAGTAAAAATGTGGCAAACTCCGAATCAATCAGACAAGCTGTTATAACACAACAAAAGGCGACCCGGAGGCCGCCTTTTTTATCGTCAAAAAATATTCATTAAAACCGTTATTTCATGAGGAATGGGAACTTGTCGAAGTTCTTCAGGGCGATAGCGGTACCGCGGGCCACTGCTTTGAGGGGATCCTCGGCCACATGCACCTGCAGTTTGGTCTTCTTGTGGATACGCTTGTCGAGGCCGCGCAGGAGCGAGCCGCCACCAGCCAAGTAGATACCGGTCTTGTAGATATCGGCGGAAAGCTCAGGCGGAGTCTTCTCAAGAGCGTTGATGACGGAAGCCTCAATCAGGGCGATGGAGCGGTCCAACGCCTGGGCTATCTCACGGTAGCTCACCTTCACGGCCACCGGAATGCCCTGCAGCAGGTCACGACCATAGACCTCATAGTCCGCGGGCGGGTTCTCCAGATCCTCGATGGCCGACCCCACGTTGATCTTGATCTGCTCGGCAGTGGCCACACCAATGGCGATGTTGTGTTTTTTACGCATATAGTCAATGATGTCGCTATTGAAACGGTCACCAGCAATCTTGACAGACGTACTGGTGGTGATACCGCCCAAGGCGATGACGGCGATTTCGCTCGTACCACCACCGATGTCGATAATCATGTTACCGTTGGCATCCAACACATCGATGCCGATACCGATAGCGGCGGCCATCGGCTCGTGAATCATCCTAACCTCCTTGGCACCAGCCTGTTCGGCAGAGTCACGCACAGCGCGCTCCTCCACTTCGGTGATGCCGGAAGGGATACAGATCACCATCTTCAACGCGGGCGGGATGATATACCCTTTCGAGCCCGTCATCTTGATGAATTCCCGCAACATCATCTCTGTGGCCTGGAAGTCAGCGATGACGCCATCGCGCAAAGGACGGTTGGTGATGATGCCCGGAGGGGTACGTCCTTCCATCATCAGCGCCTTCTTCCCGACGGCCTTGACGGTCTTCGTCTTCTGGTCGATGGCAATAATGGAGGGTTCGTCCACCACCACCTGGTTATTATGGAGAATAACGGTGTTGGCCGTACCCAAGTCAATGGCAAGTTCCTTTGTTAAAATCGAAAATAGACCCATCTATCTATAAAATTTAATATGTTTCGCAAAAGTGCAAAATTAGGCTTTTTTACGATATTATCTTTATTATGTTACATAGAAAAGAAAGATTTTTTCAAACAGGGTAAAAATCGTATTTTTGCAGCGTTGATTTTCTATTCCCACCGAACAAATCTGATCCGAATATGAAACCCAAACATCTGATTATACTCTTCTTCCTAACGGCATTTTTTGCCAGCCACCCCGCGCAGGCGCAGCACGGCACCAAAGGCCGGCACAAGTCCGCCTCGTCCGCTGCCACCTCCGACTGTCCGCTCATCGATTCCATCATCGCCTTTGCCAAGACCAAACTCGGATGTACCTACCGTTCGGGCGGCACGGGCCCCAATTCCTTCGACTGTTCGGGGTTCATGTACTACACGTTCGACCATTTCGGCATCCGACTCGGTCGCAGCTCACGCGACCAGATCCTGATGGGCCGCAAGGTGGAGAAGAAAGACATCCGCCCGGGCGACCTGGTGTTCTGGTACCGGGGCAAAGGATATGTGGGGCACGCCGGCCTGGTGGTGAAAGTGGACAGTGCGCACAATTTCACCTTCATCCACGCCTCCACACACGGAAAGGGCGTGCGGTTAGACGAGTCCACGGGCGACTGGTATGCCCGAACCTACGCGGGCGCGCGACGCATCATCGAGTGCGACGAACAGCACCGCGCCCGGATGATCCAGCCCGACGGGAAACCCTCCGCCATCGCAGTTGAAACACCTGTTGTCCGCGATTCCGCACAAACCGCCACCTCCAACCAATCCGGCACACCCCAAAAGGCGGAAACGCACACCACGCCCGCCCCGAAAATCATCTACCATAAAATCAAATCCGGAGAAACCCTAACCTCCATCGCCAAGAAATACCATGTCACCGTCAAGCAAATCAAACAGTGGAATCATCTGCGATCGGATATGATACGGGCAGGAGAAAAACTGAAAATCCATCGAAAGTAATTATACCCTTATGAAAAAGAATCTTTTCCTAACCCTTTTAGCCGCTTGTATGTTCTTGTGTATCCATGCGCAAGATGCCCCGACCTGCTACCGCGTCAGCCTTACCGACAAGAACAACTCGCCCTATTCAGTGGACAATCCTTCAGCATTTCTGTCCGACCGGGCCATCGCCAAACGGCTCCGGTTCAACATACCCGTCACGGAGCAGGATTTGCCCATCAATCCGCAATACATCCAGCAAATCAAGGACTTAGATACCACCATCCGACTATTTTGCGTTTCCAAATGGATGAACACCTTGACCATATACTGTCCTGACAGTACCCGACTGGAGGCCATTGAAGCGTTACCGTTCGTGTCGTCCTTACTGCCCGTGGCCGCCTATCACTTTGAGGATACCGTCTCGGAGCAGCCCGCCACACCTCCCTTCGACAAATCATCGTTGGTTTACAATCCATTGCGGGACTCCATTGGATTTTATGATTATGGTGCCGGCTATGGCCAGATTGCATTGCACAACGGCCATTTGCTGCATCAGGCGGGCTTCACGGGTGAGGGTATGCTCATCGCCGTTTTTGATGCCGGCTGGGACTTTGTGGACTCCAGCTACTACTTCCGCCGTTTCTTCGATGAAGGCCAGCTGTTAGGCACTCGTGACCTGATGCCCTATTCCAATTATGTTTTCGAGGGCCACTCGCACGGAACCCTCGTCACCTCCGCCATAGCCTGTGAAGAGGATGGTCTCCTTGTTGGCACTGCCCCAAAAGCCAATTTTTTCCTGATTCGCTCGGAAGATCCTAAAGCAGAACAGCTTATCGAAGAAGATTTCTGGGCGCAGGCTGCCGAAATTGCCGACAGCATCGGAGCCGATGTCATCAACTCCTCGTTGGGATACACCACCTTTCCCGACTTCCCACAAGGCAACTATACCTACAGCGACATGGATGGCAATACCAGCATCGCCTCCCAGGCCGCCTCGCTGTTGGGAGAGAAAGGCATCATCGCCTGCATCAGCGCCGGCAATGACGGGGAAAACTCGTGGCATTATATCAGCCATCCTTGCGACGCCACCAACGTGCTGGCTGTGGGCGCCGCTGATATATACGGCAACATCGCACCGTTTTCCTCCCACGGGCCCTCTTCTGACGGACGTGTGAAGCCCGACATCACCTCCTGCGGGGTGGAAACCGCCTGCATCTGGCCAGGTGACTGGCAGGGCACCGGCAACGGCACCAGCCTCGCCGCCCCCGTGGCCACTGGACTTTGCGCCTGTCTGTGGCAAGCTCTTCCCAGCGCCACCGCCACCCAAGTGATGCAGTACGTGCGTGAAAGTGCCTCCTGCTACCAGCAGCCCAACGACTCCCTCGGCTACGGCATCCCCGACTTCTTCGCCGCCTACACCGCTCACGCCTCCGATGCCGTTGGCACTTACAAACCGACAACATTGCAGGTCTTCCCCAACCCCTGCACCGATTTCTTCCAGATCCCGAATCCTCAGCAGGACATCACCCGCGTGGAGCTCTTCTCCATCACCGGAAAACTGGTGGCCACGCACACCAACCCATCCCAGTTGATCATCACCTTTCCCGTTCAAGACCTGCCTAATGGCCTCTATATCGGGCGAGTGCATCACCGGAACGGCCAGACAAAATCCTTCAAAATCCTCACCACGCGGTAAAGGGAGATTGAACCAAGGCTATTTGTTTTTTCACCCTACTGATTTTTTTCGGCCAACTTTGGTAATGGATTAGATTTTTATAATCTAATACTACCAACAAGATTTATATTTAAAAATTATTTAATCCTAATATAATAAATATCCGCGATTCGCGTTCTTCTTTCACGATGAACACACGGATATTGGACAATATTATCTCCCTTTTCTACCCACGGCTGTGTGCCGCCTGCGGGAACGCGCTCCAGCAACACGAGCAGGAAATCTGCCTGCCCTGCATGCTGCATCTGCCGGAAACCAACTACCATTTGGACCACGATAATCCGCTGCGGGAAATTTTTGCGGGTCGGGTGAAGGTGGAGGAGGTGGCAGCCCTTATGTTTTACAAGAAAGGGAACCGCGTACAACATATTTTACATCATCTAAAATACAATGGAAAGAAGGAGATCGGGGCCTATTTGGGCGAATACTACGGGAAAAAGCTGAAAGAGGAGGCGCGCTTTCAGGATATCGACGGCATCATCCCTATCCCACTGCATCCTAAGAAGTTGCGCAAGCGCGGCTACAACCAGAGCGAGTGGATTGCCAACGGCCTTGCCTGCGGCATGGGACGCGAGGTGTGGACGGATGTGCTCGTGCGCACGCAATTCACGGACACGCAGACGCGCAAAAGCCGCTTCAGCCGATGGGAGAATGTCAAGGACGTGTTCTGCGTGCAACATCCGGAGAAGATCGAGGGGAAACACCTGCTGGTCTGCGACGATGTGCTGACTACCGGAGCCACGATGGAAGCCGCCATCCAACAGTTAGAGAGCGTCAACGGGGTGAGGGTCAGCGTGGTTACGTTAGCCACCGCACACAATTGATTTTTGTTCTATCTTTGCAACGTTTTTCTAACGATAATAAAACATTTCAAAAATGAAGAAAATATTAGGCATAGGAAACGCCCTCGTGGATGTTTTAGTCCACATTGAGAACGACAACATCTTATCACAGAATCAATTGGATAAAGGCGGGATGGTCATGATCGATGCGGACCGCAAGCGGCAGCTGCACGAGCAGATCGGGCACATGGAACAATCGTGCGCCACAGGCGGTTCCACCTCTAACACCATCCATGGCATTGCCCGTTTAGGTGCGCCCGCGGGCTACATCGGCAAGATCGGACGCGATGAGATGGGACGCTTCTTCCGCAGCGAGCTGGAACGCTTCGGCGTGACCCCGCACCTCATCGAATCGGATGTGGACACGGGCATCGCCACCACCTTCATCTCCACCGACGCGGAGCGCACCTTCGCCACCTACCTCGGCGCCGCCGCCATGATGACCCCCGATGAGCTCGACCCAACCGTGTTCGAACAGTACGACTGCATCCACGTGGAGGGATACCTCATCTTCAACCACGACCTCATCCTCAAAATCTGCCAGATTGCCAAGGAGAAGGGTCTCCAAATCTCCATGGACATGGCCAGTTACAACATCATCGAGGCCAACTACGACTTTGTGAAGATGCTGCTCACCGACTATGTGGACATCATTTTCGCCAACGAGGAGGAAGCGAAAGCCTTTACCGGCAAAGAGGGTGTGGAAGCGTTGAATGTGCTTTCCGAATACTGTCCCACCGCCATCGTCAAAGTGGGGAAAGAGGGTTCCTTCATCAAGATGGATGGAAAAACCACCAAGGTGGGTGTCATACCGGTGAAGGCCGTGGACACCACCGGTGCGGGCGACATCTACGCTTCCGGCATCCTGTACGGTCTCATGAACGGCTACACCCCGGAGCAAGCTGGCGAGCTGGCCGCATTCCTGGCCGGACACGTGATTGAATACGTGGGAGCCAAGCTGCCGGACGAGGAATGGACCGCCGTACACGAAAAATTCTTCAAATAGGAAATATTCACAACAAAAAAGGGACACTTTCGCGTCCCTTCTGAGCCACTTGTGAGACTTGAACTCGCGACCTACGCATTACGAATGCGTCGCTCTACCAACTGAGCTAAAGTGGCTTGTTTTTTGAGGCTGCAAAAATAGAAAAAAAATTGATACAAACACTTTTTAAAATGAAAAAAATATTCTGCATCCTATTGGCTTACGTTTTCTGCCATGGTGTCACCTCTGCCCAGGACTTCAGCACCTACTTTACAGACAAGACATTACGAATCAACTACCTCCATATCGGAAACGGCACGGAGGAGTCGTTGGAAATAGACCACTACACAGCCGGTGGCATCTGGAGCGGCACTCGTGCCTACCTCATCGAGCCGAACAACTACGGAGACCTCACCTTGGAAGTGTTCGATTCCACCTCCAACAAGCTGATCTACAGTCGGAGCTACTCCAATCTTTTCATCGAATATCGCACGACGGAGCGCGGCAAGACGGAAATCGATTCCATGGAGGAATGCGTCAACATGCCCTTCCCGAAGAACACGGTGCGTCTCAAGTTCACCAGCTTCGACCGCAACCGCAAGCCGACCACCCTTTCCATTTCCTATTTCAATCCCAAAACTACGGAATGCACCCCCGTTGTAAAGTATTACAAAACCTTGAACCTCCATGTCGGCAACAAGCCCTCCAAAGCCATTGACATCCTGTTCATCCCCGACGGGTACGCCCAGTCGGACAAGAAGTTACTGAAATACGACATGAAGCGCTTTGCCTCATACGTGATGAACTGTTCTCCCTACAAGGAGATGAAGAAAAAGGTCAACATTCGGGCCATCATGGGGTTTTCGGAGGAATCGGGCATCACGCAGCCGCAGAACAACATCTACCGCAACACCTTGGTGAACTGCACCTACAATGCGCTGGATCTGGACCGCTACCTGATGTGTCCCGGCGTTTGGAATCTGCACGAGGTGGCCGATGACGCTCCCTACGATGCCATCGTAATCATCTGCAACAGTGAAAAATACGGCGGTGGCGGCATCTACAATTTCTATTGCACGGTTTACAACCACGGCGAGTATCCCGATTATGTCATTGTACATGAGATGGGGCACCTGATTGGCGGTCTTGCCGATGAATACTACACTTCCGAGGTGTCGGTGCAAGATTTCTACCCCCAAGGAGTGGAACCGGTGGAACCGAACGTCACCACGCTGGTGGATTTCAAGTCCAAATGGCAGGACATGCTGCCCGCGGGAACGCCCGTACCCACGCCTCCGGCGAAGAAGGGCAGCCCGGAATATGACCAGCTCGGCGTGTTCGAAGGCGGCGGATATGTGGCCAAAGGCGTGTATCGTCCCGCCATGCACTGCACCATGCACCAAATCCGCTACAACGACTTCTGCCCCGTGTGCAAAAAGACACTGGAAGATGTGCTGGAGTATTATTCCAAGTAGGAAAACCGTTAACAATTAACAATGAACAATTAACAATGAATAATGAGTAGTATTCACTATTCACTATTAACTGACTACTGTCCCCTGCTTACTTCTTCACGAAGCTCTTCGTCACCACGCCCTTCTCGGTGCTGACGCGCACGAAATACATGCCTGAGGCAAGCTCACTCACATCAAGCTCAACGATATTATCGCCCGCTTCCACCGTCTTCAACAATTTGCCATACACATCATAAACCTGAACACTGTTCATTATTAATTGTTCATTGTTAATTGTAAACTGGCCGTTGTTCGGGTTGGGGAAAACTTCAATGGGGTTCTTCTCATATTCCTCCGTCCAGGTGCAATCCTCCACGAAACTGAAATTCTCTTGCGTGGACCATATTGGGGCTTCCTGATAAGATGCAAGTGTATGGCATGGAATTGTGAATTGTATGGGGTGAGTTGGGAAACTATTGTTGCTTATGGCGGGCGGAATTACACATTCCATATTTACTCGTTCCAAACCCGTGTTGTTTTCATAACATTCAAATACGTTTAAACCAATTTGGAGAACTTGGTTGGGGATTGTAACGACATGTAAATGTGAAGTGGACAGAAAAGCTCCATCATCAATATGTACCAAGGACTGAGGCAAGTTGACCGATTTAAGGGAATCACAATATGCAAAACAATTGTTCGGTATAATGGTCACCCCTTCGGGTATGACCAAGGAGTCTAAACCAGACATCTCAAAACAAGAGGTCCCCAATGAAACCAAATTGTTTGGAAGTTGCAGTGTTCGAAGTTTTTTAAAACAATACATGCTATAGTCTCCTAACTCCAATGGGGAATCGCCTTCTTGAAAACCAACATAATGGCATTGAATTTCCGGTATTTGTGGAAAGTATGTGTCGGAAAACATTCTTCCTAATTTCTTCAATGTCGAAGGAAATATGAGACTATCCATTTTTTCTGCCCCAAAGGCATCTTCCTCAATTTCCTCCAGTCCTTCATGCAATATGGTTTTTTCAAGTGGGCATTTGAAGAATGTGGAATGCTGAAGCACAGAAACACCGCATGGGATATCAACAATACGAATGGAACAAAAAGCAAAGGCCGCCTCACCCAACCATGTAAGCGTTTGTGGCAACTCCACCTGCTCCAATGGGGCACTGTGAAAAGCCCCGTATAATATTTGCTGTACCCCGGGCATGACAATCTCAGACAGACTTGAAAGATAGAAAGCTGCCGTGTCAATCGTGGTGACAGTCGTGGGCAGAATTACTTTCTTGATGCCCCTCTGAAAGTAAAAAGCCTCATTGTCAATAGCAGAAACAAAATATGTTATGCCATTGTGGGCAACCTCTGAGGGGATGGTTATGAGAGAATCATAGTTGTACAGCGGATAGGCATAGCCCGGCTGGCCCACATCAAAGGCCGTATGAGGCACATGCAACGTGTGAAACGCCGAATCCATACACCGCGTCACTGCCACCGTGTAGGGAGCGGAAGAGGATGTGACCCGATAGTAAAGCGTGTCGCCATCCACATTTGCGGCTTTGAAATCGTACGGCGGATAAGATGTCTGGGCCATGGCCATCCATGAGCATATCAGCAGCGCGAGGGTGAGGGCTTGTTTTTTCATAGGGCGTTGGATTTTGTTGTTGGTTTGTTGAAGTGTTTAATTGTTGATTTGTTGGGAGATGAAGTTTAGAAACTAAAGTGTTAGGAATGGTAAGAAGTTGAGAAGGGGGCAGTTCAGATGCGACAAAGATATGCTTTTATTTTCGAAAATGGGGCTGAAAAAAGTGCGAACACCCGCATTTTCCACCCCCCAAAAAAGTGAGGGTACCCGCACTTTCGTCAAATATTTGTCAAATAATCACCCTGAAAAATGCAGGTACCCGCACTTTCGTCACATTCTTTCACCCCAAAAATATCAAACTCCCCAATTTTTGTCCTATTTTCACCCCAAAACAATACAAATACGCTGTTTGTTGGTGGATTTTCACCCCAAAAAGCATGGAAAACATCATTTTTATAAAACAATCACCAAAAAACAAAAAATCGGAAAAATTCCGGAATTTTTCGGAGGAAAATTCCCACACCCCTTCGCACGCGTTCGCATTTCGCGGCGGGCACACCTTTTCTCCGTGGCACACACCTGCCACGCCGCGAACACACATACGTGCGTGTTCCTACCAAGCTTTTGCCCCTAATCGGGGCATTATGTTACGAACTTTGGCCGTTGGATTTTGGACTGTGAACCTTGAACAGTTAGCAATTAATAATTAATAGTGAATAATTAATAGCTTTCACTATTCACTATTAACTGACTACTATTCCCTGCTTACTTCTTCACAAAGCTCTTCGTCACCACACCCTTCTCGGTGCTGATGCGCACGAAATACATGCCTGAGGCAAGCTCACTCACATCAAGTTCCACCGTATTGGCATTCACCTCCACTGTCTTCAACAATTTGCCATACACGTCGTAAACTTGAACACTATTAATTATTAATTGTTCATTATTAATTGTAAACTGTCCGTTGTTCGGGTTGGGGAAGAGGCTGGTGGCCAGTTCGTAATCGGTGATGCCATCGGGCAACGTGGTGAAATTGATCATGCCCGATGTCTCTGTCTGCCCATCGGTACAATTCGCCACCACATACACAGAATACGTCGTTTCCGGCAGCAGGCCCGTAAGCACATACGGGTGCTCGCTCACCGTAACGGTGGACTCCTGAGCCACACCCGTCTCCTGATAGTTGATAGTCCATGAGGTGGCCGTACCGTTCTCCGTCCAGTTCAGTTTCACGCTGTTCTTTGTCATCTCCGTGGCCGTCAGGTTGGTAGGCTCCGCGCAGCCGGGAACTGCCTCTGTGGAAAAGGTCTGCACGCCGGACCAGTCGCTGCGGGCGGTGCCGCAGGCGGCGCGCACACGTGCATCGTACGAGGTGCTGGCGGCAAGGCTGTTGATTCCATACGTCGGAGCGTTGTGCACAGGAATGGTGATGTTCCAATCCGGGCTTGCGGAAGCCTTATACTCGAATTCCCAATCGGTTTCGCTGTTGCCCGGCGTCCAGCTGGCTGTAGCCGTTGACGATGTGATATCGGAGATGGTGAGAGCTGACGGCGCGACACATGGCAACGTGGTAAACGATTGCGTCGTCCAGTCGCTGGCGTTGCCGCCACCGCAATTCGTCTGCACGCGCACCTGATACGTGGTGTTCGGCTGCAAGCCCGTCATTGTATAGGAAGGTGTCGTCACCGGAATAGAGGCACTCCAGTCGTTATTGTCAGTCATGTACTGCACATTCCAACCGGAGGATCCGTCATTGGTCCAGCTCATCTGCGCGGACGTAGGCGCAATGCCTCCCACGGCAAGACCTGTAGGCGCGGCACACGGCAAAAGGCTCAACACCAAGCTGTCCACATAACCTATATTCGATCCGTTAGCAGGCTTCGGAGCCACCAGCACAATATACTTGCCCACACCCGCAAAGTTGTCAAAACGGACAGTCACGGGTTGGTACGTCATGCTATTCGAAATGAACGTGTCCACCACCATCATGGTGTATGGATCGTTCGCATTCCCCAAAACACCTACCAAAAGGAAGAACTGATTAGTGTTGGAGTTGCTTTGGCTACGACCCTTAAAGGTGAGTTGCAACGTGTTGATCGGATTTTGGGTGATGTCGATCGGCGGCAACACCGCAAACTGATCCCCACTGGAACCACTTTTAGTGGTATAAAAATGCAAGCTGTTCAATCCATTGGCTGAATAATTCTGACCTTCATAAACAGTGGGA